>NZ_JBFLAB010000022.1:0-74394 GCF_040742695.1 Microbulbifer discodermiae
CAAAACAGCGTTTATGACCTGTATATTCGGTATTTTGACGTTACCTCGCTGTAAAGGCAGCAGGTGTTCGATAATTTTGAATTGCGATTTTGTGATTTCCATAAACGCAGATTTTATCAAAATTAGTGTTAACAGGCCCTAGTAAGCTGCTTGGTTCTGACTTTAACGCTAGCCCCCTCTAGCTTATAGGTGTATATAGTTCTATGGTTATAAATCGGCTTTCCATCCGCTGGTCGTTTATATAAATCGCGCTTAATGGCTTTTACGCTTGCTTTTGTGAAGTCTTTACTTGTGGATCTGGTTGCAATAATATCGCGGGGGTAGCCTTCAGGAGAAATGGTAAATTCCATATGAACGAGCCCCATTCGACCAGAGCTGAGCTCAGATGAAGGATATCGTGGTGTAGTTTTTTTGATAGGAGTGGTTTCCGGGACACAATCTGCATCACTTAGGGGTTTGGGAAAGATATTATTTTCAATCTCGGAAACATTATAGATAGTATTTAATTCGACAAATAATTGCTCAGCCTCAATTCTTTGAGCTTCATCAAACTTTGCAAATATAGATTTGGCAACATGCGAAAAATTTTCGTCACCAACTCCATCGTTCGCGATTCGCATCAGAACATAGGCTTTAACCGGATTTTTTACCACAGATTCCCCGCGGTAATACATAACACCAAGGTTAAATAAAGAGGATCTGTCTCCAATAGCAGTAAGTGCTTCGAAGGCTGTTTTTGCCTCATAAAATTTCCCAGTATTATATATCTCCATGGCTTTATCAAAGTTGGCATGAAGTAAAGGCGAGAAAAATAAAATTTTCAGCAGTAGTATAAAATAAATAAGTGGCTTAAACATCTAACAAAAACTCCCCTTATTTTGATTACAGCTTCTTTAACCAATGCGCTGAAGTGAAATTTAATCTTGAAGTAATCCTTATACAGGTAGCGTTTCAAATACTCGCCCACGGAGTGGATCGCCACCTTGATAATAGCCTCATATTCAGCCAACTCCATGAATAGCTTTGCGGACCAAAAGTACAAAACTTTTTTCACCTGACCCGCGCTTTTTCTGGACTCAACTCCTTTAACAGGCTCCGCTCCCACTGAATGAGTTCACCCGCATATCTGGGAGGGGAAGGGTCAAAGCTTGGAGTCAAACGCCACAAGATTGAAGTGATTGTCACGAAGTTATGGCAGCTTGCGTGAGAGCCTGTGCGGGCAGCAGCTACTACCGAGCATACAATGAAATATCCGCCATGTCACTCTTAGCAAGGTCAAGCCCAGCAAAATCGGTATTAACAACCTGGCAACTTACCTTAGTTGCCAGGTTGTTACTGCCAGGCGTTCTCCCGGGCGGTGCCTAGAACCGATTGCTGCGTCGCAGTCAGGCTGATCACACCACTGGTTGGCACGCCCATCGCCGTCATCAGGTCCGCAAGGGCGGGGATATTGGCGATTGGCAGCCGGGCTCCCGATGCCGTGGCAATGGTTTCAATGGCATTCTCGCTTGACTGCCAGTCGCGCACCTGAATTTTTTCCGTGCCGGCAAGCAGATAGATATCCAGGTGATTGCCGTTGATGACCAACCAGAGATCCTCCGGTGCTATTGCACCCTCAAGCAATAAAATATCCGCGGGGCTATTGCCGCTATCCGCGATGACATCCAGGCCATCGCCGCGGGCAAACAGATAGTTGTCATCGCCGGCGCCCCCCCTGAGGGTGTCACTGCCCTCGCCGCCGCGGATAGTGTCCCCAGCATTGGAACCTATAATGGTGTCATTGCCTTTTTCCCCACTGATTTCCTCTATGGAATCCAGCAGAGTGGTGGAGAAATCCAGGCTATTGTTGCCTGTAGTCCCCTGGATTTTATCCACACCCCCAAAGCCGCGAATGGCTTCCACGGTGGCAGTTCCCGAATAGGCGGACAGGCGGATCAGGTCATCGGCGGCGGTCCCATGCACTTCATCGCTGCCCGCGCCACCGGAATAGCGGTCGTAGCCGGTGTCTCCCGGGGTGACCAGGAAAATATCATCGCCACTCTCTCCGTAGAGGTTGTCGCTGCCGATGCCGCCCTCGATGACGTCATTCCCCACGGAGCCGTAGATGGTATCGTTGCCGGAAGCGCCCTTGATCGCCGCAATATTGATCAGGTTGGTATGGCGGAAGTCCAGGGTGTTGTTGGCGGTGCTGCCAATAATGGTGTTCACGCCCGCCTTCCCGTCGATCACCTCAACAGTGGCGCTGCCGGAGAAAACACTAAAATGAAATGCATCATCCGCATCTCCGCCCCGCAGGGTGTCGACTCCGCCTCCCCCTTCATAGCGGTCGTAACCGCTATCGCCCGCGGTGAGCAGAAAAGTGTCATCGCCACCATTGCCGTACAGCGTATCGCTGCCCATACCTCCGGCGAGCAGATCGCCGCTGGCGGAACCCTTTAGGGTATCGTTGCCT
The DNA here is from genome assembly GCF_040742695.1 of Microbulbifer discodermiae. NCBI lineage: Bacteria > Pseudomonadati > Pseudomonadota > Gammaproteobacteria > Cellvibrionales > Microbulbiferaceae > Microbulbifer > Microbulbifer discodermiae. Next base: position 2,453 of record NZ_JBFLAB010000022.1, read on the forward strand.
GCGCCCCCGTCAATCAGCGCAATGCCATTCAACTGTGTCGCGCTGAAGTCCAGAGAGTTGTTGGCACTGGTACCTAGGATGCGATCTTCACCACTGCCGCCATCTATCTCCTCCAGAATATTGGCACCGGTAAAGTTGCTGAAAATAAAATCATCATCTCCATCCGTACCCAGCAAACGATCGTGACCCTGACCACCACTATAGGTATCCACCCCCCTGTCCCCTTGGGTAAATACAAAGGTATCGTCGCCGTCGCCGCCGGACAGGTAATCGCTTCCCGGGCCGCCGATAATGGTATCCGCCCCGCTGGTACCGTAAACGGCATCGTTGCCGGCGGCACCATCAATCCGGGCGATCCCCACCAACTCGGTGGCAGAAAAATCCAGGGTGTTATTGGCATTGGTGCCCACTATCTTGTCGCTGCCACCCCGGCCGTCGATCACCTCCACCCTGGCATCTCCGGCAAACACGCTGAAGGTGAAAATATCATCGGATGCGGTACCCATCAGAGTATCGCGCCCCTCGCCACCGCGATAGGTATCAGCGCCGGTATCCCCGGGGGTAAGCCGGAAAATATCATCGCCACCCTCACCGTAGAGATTATCGCTGCCAAGGCCACCCTCGATCACATCGGCACCAGAGGAACCGTAAATCAAATCATTGCCGGCAGCACCGTCGATCAATGTAATCCGGGCCAGCTCGGTGCCGCGAAAATCCAGGCTATTGTTTGCACTGGTGCCCTGAAGTGTATTGGTGCCGGCGCCACCATCAATTAACTCCACGGTGGCCGCACCGCTGAATACAGAAAATTTGATCTGGTCGTCGGTGTCACCCGCCAGCAGCCTATCGAAACCCGCGCCCCCATCAATGCGGTTAACGCCTGTATCCCCCTCACCCAGAACAAAGGTATCGTCACCGCCACTGCCATAGAGATTATCGGAACCGGCGCTCACCATAATCCGATCCGCCTGCTGGCTACCGTATACCGTATCGTTGCCGGCACCGGCATCGATCGCAAAAATATTGTCCAGCTGCGTATCGGAAAAATCCAGAGTGTTATTGGCGGAGGAACCGAGAATCCGGTTGTTGCCACCGGCACCGTCGATAATTTCCACCCGCGCATCACCGCTGAATACACTCAGGCGGATTTCGTCACCCCCAGAGCTACCCAGAATTCGGTCGCTGCCCTCGCCGCCGCGATACTGGTCAAATCCGGTATCACCCGCGGTCAGCAGAAAGACATCCGCACCGCCATTACCGTACAGCACGTCGGAACCGACACCGCCCTCAATCCTGTCCACCGCGGCGGAGCCGTAAACAGTGTCATTGCCCGCAGCAGCATCGATGCGTTCGATGGACAGCAAGCGGGTGTTGGTAAAATCCAGGGTGTTATTGGCGGAGCTGCCAATGATCCGGTTGTCGCCACCATCCCCATCGATCACTTCCACCGTCGCTGCACCGGAAAAAACGCTCAAGCGGAAGATATCATCGCCGGGGCTGCCCAGCAGCCAGTCGTCCCCTTCACCGCCACTGTACACATCAAAACCGGTATCACCGCCGGTCAGCAGAAAACGGTCATCGCCCCCTTCGCCATACAACCTGTCGCTGCCCAAACCACCGACAATTTCATCCGCGATACTGGAGCCATAGAGAGTGTCGTTGCCCTCCGCCGCATCCAGACGCGCAATATTCAGCAGGCTGACACCGCGAAAATCCAGGGTATTGTTGGCCGAAGTGCCAATGATCCGGTTGCTACCATCACCACCGTCTATGGCTTCCACCCGCGCATCACCGCTGAATACACTAAAGCGGAACCAGTCGTCCCCCTCGGCACCGATCACCCGGTCGAAACCGGCCCCGCCGCTGACACGGTCTGCGCCCGAATCCAGACCGCTGATATAAAAAATATCGTCGCCCGCATTACCGTAGAGGTTGTCGCTGCCGCTGTTGCCAATAATCTTATCGCTGCCGGGACTGCCATAGATGGTGTCATTGCCTCCCAGGCCATCGATAAAGGCGATATTCAGCAGTTCGGTGTTGGAGAAATCCAGGGTGTTGTTGGCACTGGTTCCGTAAATGGCATTGTAGCCGCCGGCACCATCAATACGCTCCACCGTGGCACTGCCACTGAACACACTGATACGGATACTATCGTCGCCGCTGCCCCCCAGTATCTGGTCGAATCCCTCACCGCCGTCGAAGCGGTCAGCGCTGCCGTCATTGCCCTCCACAATAAAGGTATCGTTACCGCCCTGGCCATAGAGCGCGTCGGCACCGCTGCCGCCGATAATGACATCATCGCCGTCTCCGGCATAAATGGTATCGTTACCGCCCTTGCCATCGATGGTATCCGCGCGCTCTGTCCCCTGCAGGGTATTATTGCTGTTATTGCCCTCCACATTGGTCATGGAGTCCCCCGGCTCTATGCTCCAGGAGAATTTGGCAAAATCCAGCGGCTGCCCGGCGGGATGGCGGATCACCAGCTGCTCGTTGCTAAAAGCACTGCCCTGCGCTGCAATACCGGTAAACGTCAGACTGCCGCCACTGACAACAGTGGCGGAATAGTTCAAGTCCGGTGAAGGCAACAGAGTGAGGCTTGCGCTGGCATCCACCAGGCCCGGACCGCGGTTGTCCAAACCTACCCGGTAGCTGGATTCCAGCTCCGCACCGCCGTTGACCACCACCTGGTCCACCGGGGAATACTCACAGATAAACAACAGCTGGCCAGTGGCTTCATTGTCCCGGTTGATCAGGCCGACACTATCCAACAGCTGTCCGCTGTAGGCTGGATCATCGCTCTGGGACGGCTGGAATATCAGGCTGTAACCACTATCCCCATCCACCAGGCAATCATCCAGACCCAATAACTGAATGGTCTGCGGGGTCTGCCAGTTATCTGCGGTAAACTGCAGATAGGGGTCGCCGAGAAGCTGCGCTTCGGTGCTGTCCGACACCGACATATTCAGGGTCAGGCTGGTGCCCGCCTGCAGGGCCTGTTCCAGGTTGACTTCCAGTGCGACCACACCGGTACCCGCTTCATCGGTCTCCAGCGCCGTGAGCGCCTGCACGCGAATGGGGTTGCTCCGCTCGGGCACCTCGATGATGCAGCAGCCACTGGCGGTTACGGTAGTTTCCCCATCGCTGATTTCCACCTCCAGGGTGTAGTTGCCGGCGAGCAGACCGGATACATCCCAGCGGTACTGGTCCGCGGTGCCGTCCTCGTCTTCGGCAATACCTCCGGCAATCAGGGTTCTGCTTCCGCCCTCGTACAAATAGTAAAGGGAGATACTGGCATTGCTGTCCGGATCGCTGTCCTGCCACTGAATCAGCAATTCCGCTTCACTGACGGTAACCGCGCTATCGGGCAATACCAGGGTGATCTGCGGCGCATCGTCAATGCCATCTTCATTGATAAAGAATCCATTGACGGCACTCCAGCCGCTGACACCCCCCCTGGCATCCTCGGCGCGGACACGCCAGAAGTAATGACTGTTGTCGTTAAAATCGAACGCCGGAGTCCACTGGGTACCTGCCTGTACCTGGCTCGCCACCAGCAGGGTCAAATCCCCATCGGAAAACACCTCGAAACGGTACTGCACCGTATCCCCGTCGGGGTCGGTGACCGGGTTCACTTCAAACAGCGGGCGCAGGCTTTGCACCACAGCCCCGGATCCAGGGTTTTGCAGACTGGGCAGCGGCGGCGCTGTGTTGTCCGTATCCACGGTAAAGCTGGCGCCGACCCACTGGCTCTCCACTTCGCCATCACTGACTTTGGCGCGCCAGTAATAGGGAGTGTCCTCCTGCAAGCCCTCCGCGATCCAGCGGGTCTCATCCTGCCCTTCGCTGACCGGGCCGGAAACCAGTTTGTTGTCGCCGTCGAAGCCGGCCCGGGTATCCAGCTCAAAGTAATAGGTGAGGGGCTGCTGCTCCGGGTCGGCGCCGTTGGACAGGCGCAATTCCACTCCGTTATTGGCCAGCCAGGCGGACACAGTACCAGTGGGGAACAGCACAGAGGGCGCCGCGGGTGCGTGATTCAGACCACTGACCAGGAAAGAGCCCAGGGCACTCTCGGTCCGCGATCCGTGTTCATCCTGCACCCAGGCCTTCCACAGGTAGGCACTGTCTTCCGCCAGGGGATTCGGCACCTGCCAGCGGACCTGGAAATTGCCGCCGGGAAGAAGACCGGAAACCTGGGCGCTGGGATTGTCCAGATCGGATTCGTGGAACAGCTCGAAACCATAGGTGAGCGCATCCCGGTCCACATCGAAGGCGTGGGCCACAATCAATTCCGGGCGGGTATCCTCCACTATGGCGTCCCGCTGGGGAGCTTGGATCGCGGGCGCGCTGGGGGCGTCGTTGGCGGTATTGATAAAGAAGCGGCTGGTCTCCCAACGGGAGGCCACAGGGACATCGCCGCTGCCGGCTTCCACCCGCGTAATCGCGCGGGCGCGCCAGTAATAGAGGCTGTTATCCTCAAATGCCCGACCGGGCAAAAGGTCATCAGCGACCACCGCCCAGAGGGTGGAATCAGCCCCCTCCTCGACGGTTGAGCTGGCGACCGGCGTCAGCATGGCCTCGTCGGCATAGACTTCGAATTCATAGGCGACAGACAAATCCGCGGCGTGCGCGCCGTTGGTCACCGTGAGTTGCGGCAGCAGTTCCACGGCACCCGCGAGTATTTCCCCATCGAACAGCGGGCTGGTCAGCTGCGGCGCCCCTGGGGCCACCTCCGGCACCGTGGGATCGCTACCGGCCTCCTCCTCCTCGGCATCAGTGCGGCCATCCTCGTCATAATCACCGCTGCCATCGCGGTCCAGGTTGCCGAAATGTTCCATTTCCCAGGCGTCGTCGAGGCCATCACCATCGATATCCGAGGCGGGATTGATCGTCAGATTGACGCTGCGGCTACTGGAAAGAACGCCATCGCTGGCGGTAAAGGAAACCACATAATCGCCCGCCTGACCGATGGACGGCGCCCAGCGGAAAATTCCAGTACCGTCACCGCCGTCGGCAAAAACGGCCCCGGAGGGCAGGCTGCTGGCGGCCAGTTGCGGCACGGTCCCGTTGGGATCCGAGGACTGCACCAAAAAGCCAACCTGGCCGCCTTCATGGCCGGTGCGGTCCAGAATTGCCTGGATTACCGGTGCCTGGGGCACTGCCACCGAATCGACAAACTGCAACGTATAGCTGTCGCTGCCGTTGAAATCGAAAACATTGATAAAATAATCAAAATCCACCTTATTGGCGGCGCGTTTTTTCGACAGCCAATAGTTATTGCTATTCAGTACACGGCCATCATCCCCTGTCACCCCCTGTAATACTTTTGCACCGGCATAGGGGTCGCTGACCTGGATATAACCAAAACCCTCTGCAGCGCTGCCACTCAGGGTCCGGGCACCGCCGCTTCCGGAGCCCAGGGAATAGGACAGGGTGGTAACCTCTGCACAGCTGCGGCACAGGGCCAGGTCCGCACCGGTATTTTCACTTTCGTAGAGGGTCAGATTACCGTCACCGCCATAGGCGAGATAGTCCAATACCGAATCCCGCCCCGGCAGATCCACCTGCACATCCCCGACCAGCAGGTGGGCATGGGTGGCATCGATTAGTGAGGTCAGTTCACCGCCCAACTCATCGGCATGGGTAAAGCTGGCGGCGAAATCGGTAAACTGCCCGGACAGTGTGGATTCCATCACCCAGCGCCCCGCCTTCATGGCCTGGGGCTCTATATCGCCGAAATTGATCAACAGGCTTGGGCTTGCGGGCTGATTTTCCACAAAGCTGCTGGTGATGGCGAAGTCGATCGCAAGGCCCTGCTCATTGTCCACTATCCGCGGCTGGGCGGATTCGATATTCACCGAGCGCGCAGTGCCGTAGCCGTTATTATCGATACGCACGCCCAGGGTATAGGGCTCCGGGGGCTCGATTTCTGTAGTGAAGGCATCGTCCCCCACCACCTGTTCGGTGAGGAAATAATCCAGGGTCAGCAGGGGCTGGGGTTTGACCACAATGGAGTCCGGCGCCACCTGCACCACTTCCTCCTTGCCCCCATAGGCATAAGACAGGGTGGCCCCGACAAAAAACAGCTGGCCATTGTCGGTCTCTCCGGCGGCATTGGCGGTGGGTACGATCAGCCAACGGAATTCCCCCACCTTGCCGGCGGGGATTTCGCCATCGGTCACAGCGCCGTCCTCGCCGATTACCAGGGCACCGATATTGCGGGTGTCATCGATACGGATAAAGAATTCCGCGTCGCTGGCGGAACTGTCGGAGGTGGCCGTGACCCGGTTGCCCTCGGCATCGGTAAAATCCACCGTTATGGCGATATCCTCGATGGCAAAGGTATCCAGGCTGTTGGTGATACGCATGATGGCCTCAAAGCCCTGACGCTCCAGTGTCAGCTCCTGCAGTATCTCGATCCGCACTTCCGCGCAGAGAGCCTCCTCCTGAGCTGTAGCGATAGCAGGCACACTCAGTGCGCAGATCCAAAATGCCGTCAGTATTCCCCAACGCTGCAACATGTTTTCTGTTCCTAATTGTCGTAATGCTTTCATTTAATTATTTGTTCGCCAGGCTGCCATAGCAGCCCGACGTCAATCTATTTCCATTTGCAGCCTGCCGGGCCGGCGATGTTCAATCCTAAGCCCTACCCTGCGTTCGATCTCATCTGCAGACCGGCGGTTGCCAGTAAGCTGGTTGCGAGACCAGACCCCATTCAAGAAAACCAGTTCGTCAGACGACACGCCGGCTTTCACAAATTCTTTATACGCTGCCAACCGCTCGGCACCAGTGCGCCCGAGCCTCTACAGCTCCGGGCGGCTGTCGAGTAAACAGCTCAAATCAGCCCCAACCCGCTCGCGATAGCTGGACCACTTATATTGTCGTGGCCCGCGCACCATCCCGGCGCGCACCGGGTTCAGCTCGATATACCGACAACAAGCCAGAAAATACGACTCCGCCTGCACCACACTCGCCTTGAAGCGCCCTTCCCACAGAGACCCCCGACGACCCTCCAGCTTGTTCACATAAGCCGCCTGCCGACCGGCAATCCGCTTCATCAACAGTGAAATCGATTCCGCCCGATCCCCCGGCCCCACCAGCAGATGAACATGGTTGGTCATCAAACACCAGGCTTACAGCTTGATTTCCAACTTATCCTTCCATTCGAACAAGTTGTCCCGGTAATACTGATAATCCTCATCCGCGAGACTACTTAGTTATTTTGGCGCCTCACGATTGTGCCCACGCTGCACAACGTGATGTGGCATATTCGCCACCAATATTCGTGCCTTACTTGGCATAGCTCTTCTCGAGCCTTCCCGGCGTCACTCCCTGCCTTGTTTATTTGGGCGTCTTAAATAGATCTGTCCCCTTTACCGATTGCGCATTATGACTTGATGATCAACCAAATTATGATAGAAAGTAGTATTGCGACTATCGTCCCTCCCAACAGAAGAGGCCTTTTCGCATCACCTAACACACCGACTTTGAATTGCTCAACCTCTTCACCAGTCAACCTACCGTCAACCACTACACGCATACATTTTTCACGGCAATTTCCCCCAGCATTCACCGCGGAAAGGTACCAAGAAAAGGCTTCATTAAATTTCGAGTTTTCTCCTTCCAAAATCAAGTCGCCAATAGCCTCCATACACTCAGCATCACCACCATCAGCACCAATCCGAAAAAAATTTACAGCCTTCTCCTCATCCCGCTCTACATACGCACCCTCAAGATAAATAGATCCCAAATGGAAGGCGGCCCCGCTTTCACCTCGTTCCAATGCATTACGAAAATAACTAATAACATCTCGTGAATATAGCGGATCCCCATCTGCCCAATCATCCAATAGTGAGGCGTAAACCATCATTCCCTCAGAGTTCCCCGAGTCAGCAATTCGCCTTACCTCCAGAAGAACGCGCTCTTTATCACCAACCTCAAACTCTTCCTCGAGCTCTTCCAAAGTTTTCATTTTTTCGCCTCACTTCCCTCTATTCTTCTTACGGGATTTCTGCTGCTCTTTCCTTTTCTTCTTCCTAGAATCCTTCTGATCCTTTCTCTTCTTTTTACGCTTAGTTTTTTCTGGAGAGGGGAGCCCATCTTTGTTTTTTCGCTTCAGCATTGGAGAAGCTTTATCCCATATTTTCTTAGCAGCTTTCAGATACTTCAAAGGATTGACGAATTCTTTTAGACAATACGCTGCACAGATCGCATTACCATCAAAATCGCCAACCGCACACAGTATCTTAGCCGCCAAGCCAGACAAACTAGCGTTCCCTTTACACTTTTGGAAGCAGTCAACGTAGGCAGCAGTATTTACCAAGAACAAGAACCAAAATGCTTCTCCGCTGGGGTCAGAAAAAGAAATAGGGTCCGAGTGAGCGTACAAATAAAAATTAACACCTCCATATAAACCAATAGGATCACTCTGAAGGTATCTACCGCCTGAAGAATCGTAATCCCGCATATAATTATGATGCAGTCCACTCTCTCCATCAAAATACTGCCCCGGAAACCTCAAATCATTCCCAACAACCCCAACCAAAACCTTAGCCTTACCAAAAGCCTCATACCGAGCCTCCCAAACCACAGCCCCAGACTTATCCACCATCCGCTGCGGCGTACCCAAATGATCATTCTGGTAGTAATAAACCTCCCCGGAGGCCACCCGCTGAAACAGCGGCTCGGTCATCCACGGCATACCCGGCTTGAAGTGGTACTCCTTAATCAGATTCCCACCCGCATCATATTCCGCAGCCATACCCTCTTCGTTGTAAAGAAAGTAAGTCGCGCTATCGGCCTGCTTGCGAATCCGCTGGCCGTAGGGGTTGTACTGGTACTTACCTACCGTCTGAGTATTTTTATCGACGGCGATCAGGCGTTCTTCGTGGTTATAGCGATAATCCCAGGTAACCCCACCCTGCACCTTCTGCGTGGTGTGACCATTGTCGTTGTACTGGAAGCTTGCCGGATCATCCCCGGTGATTCCCGTCAGTTGGTTGTGATCGTTGTATTCCAACACCTCAGAGGAGGTCGAAATAAATTCCGTCCCCGCAACCTCACCGGCCGCATAATCGGTTCGGTTGCCCACCCCGTCATACCCAAACTGCTCATCGTTTGCCGCATTGTCTAGCGGGTAATCGGCCTCGGTAAGCCGGTACAAATCGTCATAACCAAACGCATAAGCCCCATGCTCGGTGTCAATCCCCTTGATATTGCTCTCAAGGTCATACTCGTACACCGCAGTGGCCTTATCGTTACCGGCAGAGTCTTCCAGAATCCGCTCTTTTACCCGCAGGAAATCGTCGTAGGTCAGCGTGATCTTGTTACCACCGGGTAATAACAAGGTCTGTGGAGCCATCCAGTTAAAGTTGGTCCACGCCAGCTGCCCTTCCCCCGGCACATGTACTGCAGCCAGCTGATTATTCTTGTTGTAGTAGTAGGTATAGGTAATACCTTCCGGATTGGAATAGGTCTTCTTCAGACCATTGCCGTAGTAGCTGTAGCTGTAACTTTTGGAGAACGTAATTTCCGCAGCCTGCGCACCTTCTCCGTAATAATCCACCCACACGGATTCGAGACGATTGAGTGCATCGTAGGTATAGGTTTCCCCATGATGGACGATATCCGCGGTCGCATTGGCGGTATCGACACCGGGCTGCTGGGTATAGCCGGTGTACTGGGCCTTGGTGTTGTAGTGGTAATCCACCACCTTCACCGGTTGCGCATTGTCTTTATGCGCAAACACTTCCAGCTTGCTCAGGCGATTGGCGTCGTCATAGGAGTAGCCGCGCTTTTCCTGCTGCGGATTGATCACTTCCACCAGATTGCCGTTGGCATCGTAGTTGTAGACACGCTGCTTGTTGGTACCGATAAAGTCGTGCTTGGTCTCGGTTTTCAGTCGGTCGGCCTTGTCGTAGGTGTAGACCGTGAGGCGACCTTCAGGGTCTTGCACCTGCAACAGGTTGTCGCGGGCATCGTAGCTAAACCGGGTTTTCTTTTCCTCGCCATTGACCGGATCGATAATCGCCACCAGCCTGTTCAGCGCGTCATACTGGTATTGTTCAGTGTTCGCCAGGGCATCGGTGTCGCTGGTCAGGTTTTGCCCCAGGTCATAACCATAGGTGCGCAGGTACTCCAGATTGTTGGCGTTCTGCTTGCTCTGCTCGATACGATTGCGCTTGTCGTAGCCCAGCCCTTCGGCGTAGGTGGGGTACTGGATTTTAGAAAGTAGATTCTGCTGGTAGCTGTACTGGATGCGGTTCTGCTCGCCATCCACCAGGGCCTGCAAGCGGTTCTGGCCGTCGTATTCCAACCCGATGCTCGCTCCCTCGGCATCCGTGACAGTGACCAGTCGATTGCCCTTGTCATACGCCAGGGCCAGTTGATTGCCACTGTCGTCGGTCACACTGCGCGGCAGGCCGGCAGCATTATTAATGATATGCAGGCTGCTGCCACTGGCATCGGTGACCTTTACCAGGTCGCCGGCAGCGTCGTACTGGTAGCTGTAACCCTGGCCGTAGGGATTGAGGTCGGACAACTGGTTGCCCACCGCATCGAATTCGCGGATCCAGGTATTCAGGCGCGCATCCAGTACGGTGTGCGCGTAGCCATTAACATCGTAATCCTGATATTCGGTGACTTCCTGCTCGGGACTGACCATCCTGGTGACGTTTCCGTGGGCGTCGTATTCCCAAGTGGTAGTAGCCAGGGCGGTATTGCCAGCGGTGGATTCACCGGTAATCTGGCTGAGTACTTGTCCGTACTGGTCGTAGGTATAACGGGTGATTCGCTGTTCTGAAGTGCCCACGGCTTCGGTCAATGTCAATAGATTGCCGCGCTCATCGTATTCGTATTCGGTAATCACGCCCCGCTGGTCTTTTTCGCGCAGGGGCAGGGTCAGCCTGGTATTCCACTCTGTCGTGGTATCGCTGCCATCGGCATATTCGGTGCGGGTGACATTGCGAAAGGTATCGTAATAGCGCTTGGTTTGCAGACCGCGGGCATCGGTGGTGATACTGCTGACCAGCCGCACCGGGTCATTATTGGCACTGAAGGAGCCACTCCCGCCACCACTGCGAGCTGCACCTGTGAAGCTATAACGGTCGGCCAGGGACGCGGCGGTATTATTGCCCGAATACTGATATTCAATCGTATATTGCAGTTCGCCGCCAATGGACTGTTTGATGGGCATGCCGGCTGCATCATGCCAGGTTTCGGTAATTACGCCGGATTTGTCGCGCCTGGTAAATATATAGGTTTTCGCCTGGCGGTCGTAACTGTGGCTATAACTGATACCGGCTCCGTCGGCATTTTCAGAGCCACTGATATCGCCATCGGCATTGGTGGAATAAGTAATAATACGGCCATTGGGATCGGTCAGGCTTTTCAGGGTGCGTTCACCATCCGAAAGGGTGCGGTACTGGTAGGTCCAGTTATGGCCGCGCATATCGGTTACAGCAACCAACTGACGGTAGTTGAGGCTGTCCGCACTGTCTTCGCCGTAGTGATAGATCACTGTGCGGCCGGTGTAGTCTTCCAGTTTTTCCAGCACATAGGTGGAGGCGGTTTCCCCATCCACCTGATCCTGTAATTCGCGCCAGTGGTAGCTAATTACGGTATTGCCGTGATGGTCTTTAACGGATTTAACCCGTCCGCCCTCATATTCCAGTGAGACGCGAACACCATTTCTGTCCTCGTAATAAGCCAGGCTGCCCGCTTCATAAAAAGTCAGGTTGCCCCTTCTGTCCCGCCAGGTGTAGTTGTTATCCTGTTTGGTAATGGTAAACAGGAGCTGCGCGTGATACTCATCGCCAACGGGTGTGGGACAGCCAAAACCAGCGAGAAACTCTTCCGGGCGATAGGACTGACCATTGCGAAACAGGTAGTGCTCATAGGGCAGCTTGCAGCTTTCTGTAGGAACACTCTGCCGGGCGGCCAGGCCAAAGCGCCCACCTCCGCCACCACCGGACCTGAAGGCGCCTTTGCCGAAGTGCCGCAGGGCAGCTATGCGGGCCTCGCTTTCGGCGGTATTCAAATCGGCCTGTTGCCGGGCATCCAGCTGGGATTTGTATTCGCTGTAGGTAAGAATCGGGTTCCAGCGGCTGTTCCACTCCCAACCACTGCGGGTCCAGCGGCGAGTCATGCGCACATCGCCACCGAGCACTTTTACCCGCATATCCTCCATGTCTTCCCGATTGGCGGAATTCACCGCCCTCGGTGCGGCGCCATCGCTGTTGATTCCCGGCCTGGCCACAGCCTGGGGAGTGCCCAGTAAGATGCAGAGGCAAAGTGTCGCTGCCAGAGCCAGGGGGATTGGTATTGCGCCGCCCTTGCCCTTCAAGCCTGCCGCTAATGCCTGTGCGGATGCCCCGGTAAAAAATTGCATGGTAGTTTCCTGGTCTTTACTAAGGGCGAATGCTCCACATCCACCAATAAGTTCTGTTTTGTTCTGTTTTGTTTTGTTTTGTTTTTTAAGGGCGATGCTCCCGCAATGAATGAGGATGCACCGCGCACGGGTTATTGGGGACTGCTGTTGTCCTTGTTACAGGGGCCGTCACAGGCCGGGTCCGGCGCACAGCGCAGAGTGTCGTCATCACTGATGGGCGAGTAGCCGCCACCATAGCTTGTGCCACCGCCACCACCGCCACCATAGTAGTAGCCGCCGCCACCGCCACCGCCGCCACTACCGCCGCCACAGGAACCCCGCGAGGCGGTGGCCCAGTAGGTTGAGGTGCCACCGGGTACGATTTGCCCATTGGCACACTGGCTCTGGTAGCCCACCTGATACTGGTAGTTATAGGTACCGCAGCCGGCACCGCTGGCCTCACCCTCCTCATTGGGATTGAAGTCGCGCAGGGCCGTGATGCGGTAGGGGATATACACCACCTCCCCGGCCTCCAGGGTTTGCGGCACCTGGGCGAGAAACTCGAAAGACACTACATCATTGCCGGTGGGCAGTCGGCCGCTGACCTCTTCCGCGCGGATCAGGCCGTAGTTGGTCAGGCTCAGTTCCCCGGTAAACACATCGCCCTTGTGCATATCCGGCAGGGTGACGCTGATGGGATCCAGCATCACCACGGCGACCGGGACCTGGGTTTCGAAGGTGGCTTCCAGTTTGATTTCGTAACGATCCTCCAAGTTAATTTCATTCACCTGCCATTCCACGCTGACTATCTGGTTCATCAGGAATACATCCTCCGCAACCGTAGCCCCGGGTTTCACCCACAGGCGGCCGGAGACGCTTTCATGATCGAAGGCGGTGACACGGTAGGCATAGCGACCCGCCGGCAGGTCCTGCAGGAAGGCCTCGCCATTGGCATCGCTGTCGATGGTGCGGGTTTCCGACAGAACCTGTTCGTTTTGCAGTTCGACTCTAGCGCCGGCCAGCCCCGGAATCAGCTTGCTATCTTCATCCAGGGTGGCGGTGTAGATATCGCTGATATGGAAGAAGGCATTGCCGACCTCCGAGGTCACTACTGCCACAAACAGCGGCAGGGCAAAACTGTGGCCACCGTCCCCCTGCACCAACAGGTGAAACTCATAATTCCCCTGCTGCACAGTGTTATCCGGGCTGAAACTGATATTGACATCGCGGCTGTCGCCAATGGCCAATTCCCCCAAAGTGGCGGTGCCGTCAATACGTACCCAGGCGGGTGCGGGATTTTGCTCGCTGTCCACCAGGGTGAGGGTGGTGTTGCGCAGCGCATCGAAGCCGGTGTTTTTTACCCTCAGGGTTTCTGTGGTGGTACCGTTGAGGGCGACGCCCGTATCCAGAAAGGACGGCGTGGACTGAATCGCCGGGCGGCTTTCCGACAGGCGGTATTCCAGCGAGAGTTTTTCCAGCACCTGCTCGACCCCGTTGACCGAAGCCAGCACCCGGAAGTAGAGATAGCCCTGTTCCGGCGCCAGGTTGTCGCCGGACAGGGAGAGGTTGATCACCCCTTTCTCCTGTTCGGCAAGTGCGATCGTGGAACCGAGATCCAGGTGCAATCCACCGGGAATCTGCAACTGCTCCTCATCGGGCGCGGCCACCGATACCAGGCGCACATCCGTCAGCTCTGTGCCGTGGCCGGCGGTAATTGTGATCGGCATTTTCTGGGTGTAGTTGCGCGGAATATTCACATCCAGTTGCCGGGGCGTTACCGAGGAAGTCAGCACGGCGAACCCGCCCTGGCCCGGGCGGCCGAGGCTGTCCGGGTGGATCACGGAAACCCGCCAGTTACCGCTCTGCCCCTGCGGGTCAAAGCTGTAGGAGAAATTGCCGGAGCCATCGGTAATGACCGAGGCATTGCGCTCGAAACCGCGCAGTTCCATGACCAGCGAGAGGGGGACATTGCCCATGGGAGCGGCGCTTTGACGATCCACCGCACGCCCGGTGATGGTGACTGCGTCCCCGGAATTGTATACCTGTGCCGGGGTTACACTTTCCAGCTCACCCAGGTAGGCAGTTTCCTGCAGGGAGGCCTGGGTGCGGGTGCCATTGCCCTCGATCACCACCTGGGTGGCTTTGCCGGTATGGTAACGGAAATGATCGATTTCCAGCGCAACCGTCACATCATCCGGGGCGGCGGCGGGCACCGGCACCTCAACCCAGTCGGACACGAAGGTCTGCCCGGGTTGCAACCGGGCGACTGTTTCTCCACTGGCCACGGTAATCACGTCGCCGGTAAACTGCTGCACCGGATGCAGGGCAAGCAGGTTGCCATCCACGTCCTCAATGCGCACCCGCACTTCGTCGGAGGCGGCGCTGCCATTGCTGCGCGCCACCAGTACTTCGGTTTCCACCGTGGAAGTGTTTTCCATGGTGAAGCGCACTCTGCCGACGCCCCCGCGATAGAGGGCGTCTGTTTCCAGCTCCAGGCGCAGCGCGGCATCACCCACCAGTACCTGATCTTCGGTATGAATAAATATCGCCTCACCAGGCAGGGGGGACTGCTCCAGGCGCAGCTGGATATCACTCAAGGTGTCCAGCTTTTTATAGCCACCGATAATGATCGGGACTTCCACCAAGTCGCCGGCGGCAACACTGAAGGGTATCGACTGGTGCTGGCGGGCAGTGCCATTGTCACTGACAGTGGCAAACAGTTTGACCCCGCTGACATCACCACTGCCACGATTCTGCACGCGGAAACGCACTTCATTCATCACGCCGCGGCTAATGGCAGCCTCACCCTCCAGTGCATCCACCACTTCCACTGACAGTGCCGGCAGCAACAGGCTGTGGCCGATACTGGCAGCCCCCTGACTGTCTTCCGCAACGACGGTGTAGCGGCGCTCGGTGTTTACCCCCTGCCCGGCCGCACTGTAGTCACTATCCACAAAAGTCGTGGGATTGCCGCTGTGGGGAATCACGGCACTGGTAATTTCCTGCAGGCTGCCGTCTTCCCCCACATAGACCCGGTAACCTGCGATGGCGGTGCCACTGTGGTTCCACTGCAGTCGCGGGCTGCCGCTGCTATCCACCTGGATACTCAGGTCGGACACCGGCAGCAGGCCGAAATTGAGGTAGGCGGTGACGCTGGGCAGGGACTCATTACCGGCTTCATCCAGCGCGGTAACTACGTAGGCATGCGCGTTTTCGCTGGGCTTGGCATCCAGGGCAATGGTGTCCGGGATGCCGGTTTGCAGCGGCACAATTCCCTGCAGGGTTTCCGCAGTTGCATTTTCCCCTTGCGCCAGATCCAGGCGGTAGAGGTTGTAACTGAGCCCGTCCACCATCTCGGGATTACCCTGGGCATCGGCACTGGGTGCCTGCCAGGTGGCGACGATGCCGGCCCCATTTAATTCCAGCGCCAGTTCGGTGGGTTTGGCCGGCGCTATGCTGTCGGCGCCCACTTTGACCGGCACACTCATGGCACTGACTGCAATCTGGTCGTTGCTGCGGCGCTCGCTGGCAATACCGTAGTAGTAATCGCCATCGCTGGGCAGGTTATCCTGGGCACTGGCCTCAGACAGGCGCAGAATTTCAGTAAATTCCCCATCGTTTTCCGCCCTGCGGTAAACCACATAGCGGGCGTCCTCCACTGCCTCCCACTGCAGCGTCACTTCGGCGCCGGGCTGTGCAGTGGCGCGCAGGTTTCGGGGAATTGCCAGGGGCGGCAGGTCGCCCTGGTACACCTGGAAACTATTCGCCACGCGGATTTTATCGCCCAGATTCTCCAGGTCATCCAGCGCCTGGAAATCAAAACGTAGGTTTTCCACGGTGGGGTTGCCGCTTTCATCCTGTCCGGCGGCAGTTGGCAGGGTAAAGCTGCCCACCCATAAAGGCTGGCCCTGGGTGGACTGGGCATCCCGGCTAAGTACTATGCCGTCCTCCAGGCCGCTCACTGTAGCGTTACCCACCAGTGGCACCAATCTGGGCATGTCGCCGGGTTTTACCTCATCACTCAACTGCAGCACCACCTCCACAAGCAGACCGTCCTGCTCGTGCACTTTTAGTGGCGCGCCGGGATTTAGCGTAAGCGCGATCACCTCCGGCCCCCGGGCATCGATCAACAGACTGGTGCCCTGTTCCACAATGGTGCCGCGGTTGCCGACCTGGTCATGGGCTGACATCACCGCATAGGCTGTGCCGGAGAGTGTACCAGGCTCAATCACAAAACTGCCGGTATAGAGGGTGTCATCACTGTAGTCCTTAGTGAGTTCCACCGCGACAGGCACGCCGCCCTCCGGTGCCATGGCGAAATAGGGTTTGTTGCGCAATGGCTCATCAAACTGCACCGCCACTTCTACCCTGCCCGGCCCGTGGCGGCCCGTGGTGCTGTCCACGACACCGTCAGACTGATAACTCACCTGCAGGGCACGGGGCCCCTCGCTGTCCGCTTCGGCTTCCACCAGCCTGGACAGGCTGCCTTCGGTAGCGGCCCTATTCACCGCCGTTACCCCGTAGAAGTAGTGGCCGTCGTCCGCGGGCAGGTCGTTGTATTTCAGTTCCGTCAACAGTTGCCCGTTGATCCGCTGTGCCTCCACTACCGAACTGAATAGGGCACCGGCGCGGTAGACGTTATAGCCGGCGATCTGGTTGTCGCTGTCATCGCTGGTGACCGCATCCCAGGACAGGGAAATCTGCCCCAGCTCCCGTTCGATCACGGCGACATTTGCGGGCGCATCGGGAATGGCGGTATTCAGGCTGATGCTGCGCACCGCACTCTGGGCACCGAAGCCACTGCGGCCGGGGTATTCCGCCGCCGCTGTAATCTGGTTGTCCCCCTCTTCCAAGGAGATTTCCACCTGGAACCTGCCATAGCTGTCCACGGCACCCGGATTGGCTACAGGCGCGCCGTTGCGGTAAACCTGGACCCGGGTTTGTTTTTCCGCCGTGCCGGCAATGGTGACCAGTGCCTTATTGGTCAGCCACCCCTCCACCGGACTGGTAATTTGCGGTGCAAGAGGCGAGGCCAGGGCCACGCTAAAGGAGTATTGCGCGATGGTCACGTTTTCCCAGACATCGTAGACTTTCACCGTCAGGGTGTGATCCCCATCGGCAACACCCAGCAGGGCAATATCATGGGCAAAGGCATCCCCCCTGGGAGCGTATTTAGTACCCAGTAACTGGCCGTCCAGATAAAATTCCACACGGGCAACACCGGAATCATCAGTTGCAGTGATATTGAAATCACCATCCTGAGACAATTCGGGGACAATACTGAGATCCAGCACTTGACTGTCCTGCCGGTATTGCGCTGCGGTAATTTGCGGGCCTTCGGAATCCGCCACCGGGGTTACCGCCACCGGTGTCACTAGCTGTTCAGAGCCCCCGGAATTGTTGACTGATACCACAGCGACATAATATGTCCTGTCGTTTTCCAGGCCCGCCAGGGACCAGTTGTGCTCGGCATCCGACTCATTCCCCTTACTGCGCAGCGACTTATATTGCAGACCGGTAATACTGCTGAAATTACTTTCCTGGACATAGACCGCATAATTTTTAAGCAGCGCATAAGGAACAACGCTGGACCAGCGAATATCAATACGGCTGCTTCCGGCCTCCGCAATTACAGAGGTAGGATTTGACAGAAGAGTGGTTCCGGAATCCGCAATGCCATTGGAGGTATTGCCGTCATTATCGTAAGCAGAAACCCGTAACGGGTAGGCGGTGGCTGGACTCAAATCCGTTACTTGATACTCTACCATCGCCCGGGGGTCGGCCAGGGATGTCAAAGGAATATCATCCACCCGGCCCGCTGGATCCTCCGTAAAGACTACCCGGTAGCCCGCCAGATCATCGGCAGAATCTGCAGAAGGGCTCCAGCGCAATACCAGATTATCCGCTCCGGGAATCACCACCAGGTTGCTTACTTCGTCCGGTGCTTCGGTATCCACCGGCGTCGCCGCTGTGGAATTGACTGAGGGATTAAATAATCCCTGGGAATCGTAGGCCACCACCGCAAAGTGCATCAATGCACCGCGGGGCAACCCTTCCAATCGATACTGCTTGCTTCCCTGGGGCACAACTGCCACGGGAGCCTTGCCGGCGATATCGAAAAAACCGGTGGCACTCTGATAGATGCGATACTCCGCAATATCATTGCCATTGTCGAACTCGCTATAGTTACTCCAGTCCAGAATCAACTCAGTGCCACTACCATTGGAGTTGATGGACAGATCTACGGGACCTGGTGGCGTATTGTCATAGTGAATCTGTGCTACCGCGGCATCACTCACATTTCCCGCCGCATCACGCACGGTGAATGAAATAGTGTTATCCCCCTGCAGCAACGCCACCTGGGTACTCCAATCGGTATCGGGTGAATTCAATACCGCAAGGCTGCCATTCACCAATACCGCACTGCCGGCTTCCTTGGTACCGCCGAAGACCTGGGCGTTAACCGTGGTAACCTGTGGGTAGGGGTTTAAAACCGGTGCAGCTGGAGGCGTGTAATCCAGGGTAAAGGTGTAAGTGCGTCTTGAGGAAAGATTACCCAACTTATCGGCGATCTGCGCAACGATTTCATAATTACCATCCAGGAATGGTGCTTCGGGAGTGAACTGTACCTGGCCCTCGAACAATGCAATCCTACCGGATAGGGGGACGCTGTTGCGCTTAACTATCAGTTGGCTATTCTCCAGATCAATACCACTACCCTCTTCCGTGACCACCAGGGTTACAAAAGGAGGCGCAATATTAATACTGCCGGTAGGGTTGGCAGCGGATATGCTCGGTGCCTTACTATCTATATTAAAAATCAGCAGTACCGGGTCAGACAGGTTGCCACTGAGGTCCCGGGCAACGACTTCTACTGTGGATTGCCCCTCGGATACATAGTAGTTCCCAGACCAGCTTCCCGAACCCGCGGCAACAATCTCACTGCCATTTACAACAATTGAAGTGTTGTCTTCCCTATTCCCAGACAGGATCACCCATCTACTATTGGAACTGATCACTGCCGGGGCAAGCGGCTGGTTCAGTGTGAGAGACTGGGGAGGGGTGACATCAAGAATAATTGTGGTTACAAAGCGATCGTCTTCGACTTCCTGCTCGATGCCGTCCTGATCTTGGTCCATGCCCAGTCCATTGGCGCCAAAAATATCCGGTCCAATAGACAATATGTATGAGCCCTCGGGCAAGATTTTCTCAAAGTCAACTTGATAACGAATATCATCAATAGACGTAACGGCAATGACTGCAACCGGCCCGTTCTCTTCATCCAATAATTGGAAATCGTTTATATCCAAAGAATCAGTGCTTACGCCCACATTGAACTGCACAATGACACCGGAAATAAGCTCCCCATGGTTACCATCCGGGGTGACCGAACGAACCCTTAAAGCGGCAGTTTTTTGTGCAACGTGAACTGTACCTGGCTCACCGGCAACAGCGGGACCATGCCGTCCACCGCTATTAGCTCGCGTTTTCGATGAAATATTTCCATCCAAGGATTCATAATATACCGCTATGCGACCGCCTCCACCGGGCCCCGCATAGCTTCCATAACCACCATCGGCATGAATATACCCATAGCTGCCAATAATCAACTCGCCGATGTCTAACCAAATCGAACCTCCGCTGCCACCACCCCGATAGCTATAGTTGCCAGCTCCCGACGAATAGATATAGCCATAGTGCTGTAGCCTTTCCGCCACTATCTTTATTGCACCACCACCACGAGAACCCGGCTGGCTATCGTCCCTATAGCGACCACCGGTACCAAAATCGATTGGCGCGACGGCGCTGCCGTAGATTGGATTGGTCTCGTTACCATCTACCAGGCCGCCCAGGCCTCCATAACTACCACCGGATAAATAGTCGACCTCTTCACTTGGCAGGAATCCCTTACCGCTGACATCAACATAGGAATTAGGACTAATATAAAAATCGGATGCACTCAGGGTAACGCCAGAAGTAAAGGTATCGGAAGCAACGGGTGTAGTAATTTTGCCGCTGTTTTGCACCCTTATGTTCTCAAAACCGTAATCCTGGGGTAGTTCCAGTGTAAAACCATCCACAATTAAAGCATCGTCGGCAGCAGTAAAATTCCCTTCAGCCTTAACATATACAGAAGAATAAGTTTCACCTCTTATAGCGGCATTAAGTTGAGCACCCGCCTCGATAGTCAGCCTTACATCTTCAAGGTACAACGGAATATCAAGGTTTCCGGAAATAATATAGGGTTCATACAGACTACTGTTACTTCGATTGATAACTTGGATATGGGCGTTATTTGCTGGCAATGATTTATCATAAAGGTAGACGGTTCCCGCACCACCATAGGCCGTTACAGAGGAATAATTACCCCCGGAGCGGGAGAAAATTTCATGCTGAGGGTTAAATCCAGTTAAGGATTCATAGTAGATTGCTATACGGCCACCGCCACCGGCAGCAGCCTGATACCCCTTTCCGCCGGAGGCTTCTATCAGGGTATTACTGTTGCCAATAAGCTCTTTGGTCTCAATCCAAATGGAACCACCACTGCCCGCGCCAATGCGATAAGGGCGATCTTGACCATGCGCTAAGATATCTCCATAAACTTCAAATCGATTCGAGGCCACCAGCTTAATCGCTCCACCACCACGACTCCCTTCAACGGTTTCATCAATCCCGTAACCACCCCGACCAAAATCCACTGGCGCATCGATAGACCCAAAGATAGGATCAGAAGTACCTGTCAGGGGATCCCGCCCCCCCAAACCACCATAGCTGCCCCCGGATTTCCAGTGCTGCCCATCGAGGGGACCAAGCCCCTTGGCACTTACATCAATAAAAGAATTGGAACTGATATAAAAATCGGTTGCGCTCAGAGTAATACCTGAGGTGAATGTATCGGAGGCCAGGGGAGTTGTGATCTTGCCGCTGTTTTGCACCCTTATGGTCTCAAAACTATAATCCTGCGGTAACTCCAGCGTAAAACCATCCACAGTTAAAGCGTTGTTGGCGACCGTGAAGTCGCCCAATGCCTTTACATAGGTATTGCTATAGCCAGAACCGGAAATTGAAGCAGCTAAATGTGCTCCAGTCTCAATTATCGCTCGAACATTCGAAAAATATAACGGCTTATCAACTTGCCCACTCAATCTATATGGCTCATAGGAACTTGATGAGCTATGGTTCTTGATTTGAATTAATTCATTCTTAGAAGCAAGAGAGCGATCATAGAGGTAGACAGACCCAGGACCTCCATAGGCCGTTACTGTCCTCCAATTACTGCCCGATCTAGCTAAAATTTGTGAGACTGTATCGATCCCTGAAATGGTATCGAAGTAGACTGCGATCCTACCCCCGCCCCCGGTCGCAGAAGAGTGCCCATCTCCCCCTTCAGCACGTATTTTTGTGTTTGTTCCACCTATAAACTCTCTAGCCTCAATCCAAATTGAACCACCACTACCACCTCCCTTCAAATAATCTTGTGAACCATCACTAAGTATACTTCCATATACTTCGAAACGATTACTAGCGGCCAATTTTATGGCCCCACCACCTCGACTGCCTTCAACGGTTTCATCAATTCCGTAACCACCCCGACCAAAATCCACTGGCGCCTCGATAGATCCAAAGGTGGGATCAGAAGTACCTGTCAGGGGATCCCGTCCCCCCAAGCCGCCATAGCTGCCCCCAGATTTCCAGTATTGCCCATCGAGGGGGCCAAGCCCCTTGGCACTCACATCAATGAAGGAATTGGAGCTGATATAAAAATCGGTCGCGCTCAGGGTAATACCTGAGGTAAATCTATCGGAAGCCAGAGGAGTTGTGATCTTGCCACTGTTTTCCACCCTTATGGTCTCAAAACTGTAATCTTGCGGCAGCTCTAACGTAAAACCATCTACAGCTAAAACGTTATTGGCAACCGTGAAGTCGCCCACTGCCTTCACATAGGAATTGCTATAGCCAGAACCGGAAATTGAAGCACCTAAATGTGCTCCAGCGTCAATCTCTACATTCGTATTATAAAAGTTCAGAGGTGTGATCATCTGCCCTGTAATTCGAAAGGGCTCGTAATTACCGGAGACCCCCCTGTTGGTTATCAGCAGCTTACCATTATTAGCTGATAAGGATCGGTCATACAAATAAACCGTCCCTGGCCCACCATAAGCAGTTGCCGCTGAATAATTATAGCCTGCCATGGCTAATACTTTATCTCGAGGTGCAAAGCCCGATAGCGAATCATAATAAATGGCGATCCGCCCGCCACCACCAGTACCAGCCTGATACCCTCTTCCGCCGGAGGCTTCTATTAGGGTATTACTGTTACCAATAAGCTCTTTAGTCTCAATCCAGATAGAACCACCACTTCCCGCGCCAATGCGATAAGGGCGACCCTGACCATGTGCTAGGATATCTCCATAAACTTCAAATCGGTTGGAGGCCACCAGCTTAATCGCTCCACCACCACGACTCCCTTCAACGGTATCATCAATACCGTAGCCACCCCGACCAAAATCCACTGGCGCCTCGATAGATCCAAAGATGGGATCAGAATTTCCTGTCAGGGGATCCCGCCCTCCCAAACCACCATAGCTGCCTCCGGATTTCCAGTGCTGCCCATCGAGAGGGCCAAGTCCCTTGGCACTCACATCAATGAAGGAATTGGAACTGATATAAAAATCGGTCGCGCTCAAAGTAATACCTGAAGTAAAATTCTCCGATGCTGCCGGGGTTGTAATCTTGCCACTATTGCGAATGGAGATATTTTCAAAGTTGTAATCCTGAGGCAGCTCTAAACTAAAACCATCAACTACAAGCTCACCATTGGCAACGGAGAAATCCCCCTCTGCCTTAATATAGGTATTATTAAATCCATAGCCATAAATTGGGTTTGCAAGATGCGCGCCATCGACTATTTCCGCGTAAATATATGCTAGCTGTATCGGGCTATCTATCAATCCATCGATCAGAAACGGTGTATATACACTGGATGTGGATTCATTCAGAATTTGCAACAGCCCAGGGTTGCTAACCTGGGAGCGGTCATGAAGATAAATACTACCTGCGCCACCTCGCGCAGTTGCAGAGCCTCCATTGCCTGGCCTAGCGTATATATAGCTTCTGGGGTTTGTCTTTGGATCGAATCCGGAGAGCACATCATAATAAATCGCAATTCTCCCACCACCACCCGATGCCGAATAATAGGCATCTCCACCATAGGCTTGAATTGTGGTATAGCTACCTCCTACTAGTTCACCAGCTTCAATCCAGATGGAACCTCCACTACCACCACCTATATAGGCCTTATATTCACCATTTGCATAAATATCACCATAGAGTTCAAATCTTTCAGTAGCAATAAGTTTGATCGCCCCACCGCCACGGGTTCCTTCTACGGACATATCGGAGCCATAGCCCCCTACGCCGAATTCGCCAGGAAGCTTGTAGTCACCAAAGGTCGAATTGGTGGATCCGGAAGCGGGATCTATACCTCCGGGGCCGCCGTGACTTCCTCCAGACTTCCAATGCTCTCCTTCTATCGGTTTCCTTCCTTTCGAATTGACATCAATATAGGAATTGGAACTGATATAAAAGTTGGTAGTGCTTAAGGTAATTCCGGATGTAAAGCTATCAGAGGCTTCTGGTGTTGTAATCTTGCCGCTGTTTTGCACTCTAATGGAATCGAAATTGTAATCCTGCGGCATCTCCAGAGTGTACCCGTCTACGACCAGCTCAGCATCCTTTACTGTAAAATCACCTTCTGCAATAATATATACTGAACCGTATCCGGAACCGGAAATAGGGCTTCCCAGGTGCACACCATCTTTCAGTAATACCTTTGAATCTTTGAAGTTTAGGGGTGCAGACAGATCAATATTTTGGTCGATTGTTACCTGTATATCTTCAAAATAAATAGGGATATCGACAGCGCCCGTCAATATATATGGATTGTAAATATCCCCAGTTCCCTGATTGATAATTTGCATACGTGCATTATTTTCTGGCAAGGTGCGGTCATACAGATAAACTGTTCCCGGGGCACCATACCCAGTAGCGGAAGAGTAATTTCTTCCGGCTCTGGAAAATACAGAGTGTCTGGTATTAAAACCGGAAATAGACTCGTAGTAGATCGCTATACGGCCACCACCGCCGGTTCCTGCTTGATATCCATTTCCGCCCGAGGATTCAATCAAGGTATAACTATTGCCGATTAATGTCTTCGCTTCGATCCAAATAGACCCGCCACTGCCCGCGCCCACCTGATAGACCCGACTTTGACCATTGGCCAAAATATCACCGTAAACTTCAAGTCTATTACTGGCCACCAGCTTGATAGCACCGCCCCCACGGCTGCCCCGGATTGTTTCATCTGCACCATAACCACCCACGCCAAAATCTGTAGGGCCTTCCAGGCTACCAAAGGTAGAGGAAACCGTACCAGAAACCGGGTCAACTCCTCCTAAACCGCCATAGCTTCCGCCGGACTTCCAGTGTTCACCGGAATCCGGGAAACGACCCTTATTGCTTACATCAATATAAGAATTGGAACTTATATAGAAGTCGGTAGCACTCAAAGTTATGCCAGCAGAAAAATCTTCCGAAGCAACTGCAGTTGTGATTTTTCCGGCGTTCTGTATGGTAATCGTTTCAAAACTATAGTCCTGCGATAACTCCAGAGTAAATCCATCAACAGTCAGGCTATCATCATTAGTGGTGAATTCACCGTTTGCCGCAATAAATACCTGCCCATGGTCGCTTCCAGAAATAGGTGCAGCTAGGTGCACAGCTTCTTCGATGACTACCCGAACATCATCAAAATAATGTGGAATATTGACCTCACCGGAAAGAATATATGGCTCATAGCTTTGACTGGTACCACGATTATTAATCTGTAGACGGCCAGGATTTATCTCCGCAGATCGATCAAACAAATAAATTGTTCCGGGGCCACCATGGGCCGTCGCATAACTGCCGGAGCCTGCTGGCGCAAATATTTCATTTCTGGGGTTAAAGCCTGAAATCGAGTCATAATAAATGGCGATCCGGCCCCCACCTCCAGTTGCGGCACCGGAGGCGGAAGCTCCGTTTGCTTCTATATGTAAGGAACTGCTTCCCACAAGTTCACCGGCCTCAATCCAAATGGAGCCGCCACTTCCGCCCCCGATATTGCTCAGTGATCCACCGTTGGCACTCAGTCTTCCATAAGCTTCCAATTTTTGACGCGCAACCAGCTTGACTGCACCACCACCTCGCGTCTCTTCACCGCTAGCGTTAGCACCGTAGCCACCAACTCCAAATTCAAATGGCGATTTAAAATCACCAAATATGGGACTAGCCGGGTTCCCATCTGAGCCCCTACCGCCCAGACCTCCGTAGCTACCGCCGGACAAAAAAGAGCCTCCACCCAAAGGAAATTTTCCTTTGGCACTGACATCTATGATAGAGTTATTCGATATAAATATATTTTCTGCCAGAATCTCCAATGGCTTGTCGGTTTCTCCGTATACCACGCTAGTTAATTCAGCTCTATTCACCAGTGCCAGCGCGCCCTGCAGGTTGTTTGACCCTACGGCAACAAGCTTATAGCCATCTATAACTATATCCCCTTCAGCCAGTTCAATTTCACCTGGAAGATTGACCACCGCATTGTGATTGCCGCGCACTCTAAAGTTAGAAAAATTAACATCAGAGGAAATATCTACTGAAGCATCTCTCAATAGTATTTCAGTTGCTTCGTTGTGATTCAGAAGGAAAGATTCCGCCCTGGCATTCGAAGCTCTATTGTCTATGAGCAAGATTCCGGCAAAATCCTCTTCAGTCAGAGGGTCGTGCCCAGCCATATGAATTTTTGCATCGATATTATCAAAATATGCACTACTGCCCTTGCCATCTTGACGTGAAGCTTTAACCAATAAATCTACCGATCTCGATCCCGCGGGAACTTTTGCTGAAAAATATCTGGGCTCCCATACTCGGTCAGCGGTACTGGTAAGGCCGCTAGCAATTTCGGAAATAACTTCACCATTACCATCCAGAAAGCGAAAAGACAACTCGCCTTCATTTTCTGTGTAGTATGAAGATTGCAACCATTCTACGGATACTTCTACTGCATTCGCCAATAAATCGCTATCAGAAAATTCGATCCTCTCCAAATTAATGTTCTGTGAAATTACAGAGCTTCCACTACTGGAGTAGCCATTTAAATAGTAAACACCACCGAAGGTTGATGGATATGGATAGCCACCTCTAACCCCTGGAGTACCCTCTTCAATTTCCCAGTGCTTTAAATTACCAAACTCCGCCCCGGAATTTTCGAGAGTTAGATTAACAATAGCACCGTCGTGAAAAAACACACTTCCAGGCCCGCCATAGACTTTCCCCGTACCTCCTTTAGCTGCGACTCTGCTCCAGAAATCGAACTTATTGCCGGAATTTATATAAATCGCAACCCGCCCACCGGATCCACCATTGGAATATGAGCCATTTCCTGAACCACCGCTTGCCCTAACGTCGCCATTTCCTTCTATACTCTCGGCCACTAGAAATATGGAACCACCAGCTCCTGCACCGGAGTAACCGCCATCGACATAACCTGTCCGGGATTCACCGTTAGCCAATATATCCCCATTTAGAAGGATTTTTTTGGCGCTTAGGTAAATACGACCACCACCCCTAGTACCGTCTGCACCAGACAAAGAATGTGATCCACCCATACCCAGATCGATAGGCTTTTTATAGTCGCCATAAGGATCCTCCCCCTGCCCTCCTCCAAAGCTCGCATAAGCCCCGCCACAGCCTGCACAATTTTTTGATGACGCCAAATTACCCAATTCGCTTACATCGATCTTTGAGCCATCTTGTATTGCTAAATTTCCCTCAATTGTTAGCGACAACAATTCCGGCGAGGCGATTGAGTGAGTTAGGCTTGCATTGTTTTCCAGAACCAGGCTCGAGAAAACATGAGAACCGTCCACCGTCAGCACAGATCCATCAATTAGAATATGCTTATTATCAAAGGTATGATTATCTGCAGCTATATAAGTATCGTTACTTATGATAACGGTATCTGATTGCTGGAGGGTTAAATCTGGAATATCGCTTGTATAGGCGGGACTCGCAAAAGTGGCCACTAATGCGGCCAATACAAATAAAACGTTCTTCACATTTCCCCCTAAAAGATTCGACAAATTAAGCCGAATATAAACGATATTTCAGTTTTACATCAGGTACGAAAAACTTATATATACCCTTTATTGGCACCTGAGTATTTAATTCATTTGCACACTCAATCGCCTATCATAGGCGAGAAATCGCTGGCTATTTTCAAGACGTGAGTGTTGGTCAAAGTTATAAAAAGCGATATAGGACCCATAATTCGAATCGAAATTATTATTTTGTGGGTCCGCGATATTCCAGCGCTCATGCCGCCGAAATTCCGCCCAATTATGATAGTTTTCCGCCCGCAGGCGACCCGAATGGCTGACGGTAAAGCCGCCAATCATTCTAGCGGGGATATTGGAAGCACGGGCCAGAGCGACAAAGGCCGAAGCGAACTCAGTGCAGTCCCCCCGCTTTTCCGTCACCGCATAGCGGGCACCTCTGTCTTCCATCACATACCCGATATCAGTAATATTGCTGTACAGCCAGCTGTTAATTTGCTCCGGTTGCCCGGCTAACCTTTCCACCAATACATTGATTTCCGGTGCGCTGGTTTCAATACCCTCTTCTTCCCCCAACAACGAATCTGGGTTCGGTCCAAAGGGCTGCGGTGTACTGGCCAGATTGACCTGAGCCGTGATGTTCACTACCTGACTCGCAAAGGGAGCGAGATCCTTTAATTCGAATACCAGCGCCTGGTTACCGGACTGGTCTGTGTCCAATGTAAAAGGCAGGTTTGCCCTTAGCATCCTCGTCATTTGGAAGGCATTCTGCTTTACCGGGGCAAATACGCTGAAACTCGCGGCATCAATATGTTGACTGGAGTTATTGGTTACCTGGAAACTATAGCGAATGGTCTTCGCGATATCGTAATTTCCCTTTACCTCTGGAACCGGCCCAAATAGCCACACAGCTCCAACAATCAGCAACAGCATGGCAACAGTGGATACTGCTAGCTGAGAAACGAGCTTTTTCTTAACCAGCACAGCCAGGCATCTCCTCAGGGCTCATTCGTTTAACAGCACCAGCTGCGCTATTCTTAAGTGCGCCTCTGATGGCACTGACTCCACCAGCCACTACAAAGGCTTCATCGGGCAGGGATTGTCGCAATTGGGATTGTACCCCCTGCTCCCGAGCGGATTCGGTCACTAAAAAAACTGGCAGATACCCATTTAGCGAATAGTTGGTATGGGCACTGCGCGCCATCATTGCCTCAGTCGAATTAATTTCGCCCTGAATGGCGGGGATACCAAGTTCGGCCAGCGCTTGTGCAATTTCCTCATTAGAAGCGATGGTTATGGCCCCAAAATGGCTCAGCTCCACTAGAAAGTCTTCTGCTTTAACAGGGGCATGGTCAACTTGTGCAAATCGATTGGGGCGCTCGCCAATCAATATTTTGGGCAGTTCGAATCCTGCGCGGATTAATTCATGACAAAGCTGTGCCAATGCGTATCGCTCGTGAGGAGCCGAAAAGATCAGCAGCGGCCTCTGCTTGAGGAACTGCTTGGTTTTCAACTGCTGGCGGGGGATATTCAGTATGCGTTGCTCACGCCCATTACGTAGCGGAACCGCTGAAATGTGCACAGGGATTATTTGCGCTAACCCGGCGGACAACTCGTTAAAACGAGTGAAGCAAAGCTCAGAGGTATTTTCCGTTGTGCCCTCTATAAGGGTGAGTCCACTTTTTGATTCCTGCGCCATGCAATGTTCAGCATCAGCGGTGATTGTCTGGGAACCTAGTGTATTCTGGCTAAGGGTGAAAAGTACCAGCAATCCAATCGGGCTGAGTATTGATTTAGGAATCCGTGCCAAGGTCAATGACTCTTTTTACTTTTTGAAACTGGAGGGCGCACTTGTATGTAACCCCAGTGCAAAGCGACGCATTTAATTATTCGATTCTTCCAAGGGATAAAACGCCGAATATTCGATTAATTCAAACTATTTAAAAGAAACTCACATACCAGGGAAGGGTACAAGTAAAGGTGCGCCACGTCACCCTATTGGAGGAACTCTGTAGCATAATTGGCGCCTCAAGCATCTTTTTAGTTGAGTAGACGCTATGCCGGTGGCCCCTGTCCTCTGCCGCTAGAGGTTTTGGCTAGGACCTGTTGACATTAACCGAGCTGGTCCTAGTCCAGAACAACCCCGAACTTCGCGACCCCTTGTTGGCCTGGCAGTGTAGATGCCCGGCTGGATGTCATTAGAAGTTCGCATCGGGCAGTAAGCTGTCCTGCAGTATTTCTAGGTTTTCGGCCACTTCGTGGGGCTCGTGAAAGTAGGCGATGTGGTACATGGCCTCGCCCTCCTGGACCAGGGGTATAGTCTGCCGCCCGATAATGATGCCATCGGTGTTGCAGACGACCCGGTTGATCTCCTGACCGTAGAGATTGGTGATGGTAGCCAAAAGCTCTCCCCGGATAACATGATCCCCGAGTGCTTTTCGGTGTTTGACGATACCGCTGTCGGTGGCGCGCAACCAGCCACTGCTCCGGGCGGCGAAGGGTTCGACCACGCGCTTGCCGCGCCCCGGGGGCAGCATGTCCAAATGCCGCAGCACATTCATTATCCCTTTGACGCCGGCGCGGATACTCAATTCGTCGAAGCGCAATGCTTCGCCGGCTTCATACAGCAGGATACAGGTACCCAGGTCGGCCGCCGCCTGTCGCAGGGAGCCATCGCGCAAAGTGGAGTTGAGCAGTACCGGCACGCCGAATGCGCGCGCCATGGCATTGGTTTTTTCATCATCGAGATTGGCGCGGATCTGCGGCAGGTTGCTGCGGTGCTCGGCACCTGTGTGCAGGTCGATACCATAGTCACACTTGGACACTATCTCCTGCAGGAATACGTGGGCCATACGCGCCGCCAGGGAGCCTTTGGCCGAACCGGGAAAGGAGCGATTCAGGTCGCGACGGTCGGGCAGATAGCGGGACTGCTCCAACACGCCGTAGACATTGACCACCGGCACGGCAATCAGGGTGCCGCGCAGCGATTTCAAACCGCGACTGCCGATCAACCGGCTGACTATTTCGATGCCGTTGAGTTCATCGCCGTGAAGGGCGGCGCAGACAAAAATTGTCGGCCCGGGCTTCTTTCCCCGCTGCACGTAAACCGGGATGGCCATGCCTGTACCGGTATACAGATGCACCACCGGCAGGTCTATTTGTCGGCTCTCACCGGGTGCGACGGCAATACCGCCGATTACAAGCTCTGTGTTCATAATGCGGATCAAACTTGATGCGCAAGCAGTTTAGTCCCTGGACACGTCTATGGCTGAAAAGGGCAGTTTCTTTGGTGGGAGAATGGAAGAAAAAGGCGCCTATACCTTGACCGACTGCCGGGATTCAGCCCAGCGGCGCCCGAAAGGGTTCGATGGAGACAATTTCGCCGGCTTCCGCATTGCCGCTGTCCCGGCCCAGCACGATAAAGCAGTTAGCGGCGGCCAGCCCTGAGAGTATGTGGCTGCCCTGGGTTGCCACCGGTTCCACCAGCAGGCTTCCGCAGGCGTCGCTGTGAAAGCTGCCGCGCTGGAAGTCCGTGCGCCCGGGCTTTTTCTTCAGCGGCTTGAGCAATTTGGCGGCCAGGGTCGCGGGGCCCTTCCAGCGGCCACCCTGCATCAGGGTCAGGGCGGGCACAACCAGCTGGTAAAAGGTGACCAGCGCCGATACCGGATTGCCCGGCAAGCCGAACAGGGGTTTGCCCATCAGGTGCCCGAAGGCAAAGGGTTTGCCGGGTTTCATCGCCACTTTCCAGAAATCGATCTGGCCCAGCTCCTGCAACAGTTCCCGGGTATAGTCCGCCTGGCCCACGGATACACCGCCGGAGGTGATGACGGCGTCGGCCTCCCGGGCCGCGCGCTCCAAGGCGGCACCTATGGCCGGCCTGTCGTCCGGCACTATACCCAGGTCCAGAACCTCCAGGCCCATTTCCGCCAGCGCCGCCCTCAAAGCGATACGGTTGCTGTCGTAAATATGCCCCTCAGCCAGGGTTTCTCCCGGTTGACACAACTCATCGCCGGTGGAGAGGAGCGCGATTACCGGCCTGCGCCTTACCTCGACGGCGCCGATACCGGCGGCGGCCAGCAGGGCGACATGGGCTACGGATATGCGTGTGCCGGCGGCCAGTAGTTCCTGGCCCCGACCCACATCCTCGCCGCGGCGACGGATGTGATCGCCCTGGCGAACCTCACCGCTCACAAAAATCGATTCGGCGTCGGCCTCCACCTGCTCCTGCATCACAATGGTATCGGCGCCAGCCGGCACCAGCGCGCCGGTCATGATGCGCACACAGGTTCCGGGATTGACCCTGCCGGCGTAGGGTTCACCGGCAAAGGCGCGGCCAATCAGCTCCAGGGGTTTGCGATGGCTGAGATCCGCATACTGCACCGCATAGCCGTCCATCGCCGAGTTGTCACCGGGGGGCAGGTCGACGGCAGATTGAATGGGTCGGGTCAGGATACGGCCCGGGGCCCGGTCCAGCGGCACCGTTTCGGTTCCGTCGACAGCAGTCAGCGAGTCCAGCAGTCTGGCGCGGGCGGACTCAATTGGCATCAGGCCCGTTTGGCTACAGCAATCTGCCATCGGTTGCTCCCCGGTCAATCGGATTCGGGCCGTTTCTGGTTGACCATCCATACGGCCGCTTCCACCCGGGAGCGCATACCGAGTTTTTTCAACAGGTGTTTTACGTGCACTTTCACCGTGGCATCGCTGATGCCCAATTCGCGGGCGATCAATTTGTTGCTGAGACCATCGGCAATTAATTGCAGTATCTGGTATTCGCGGCTGGTGAGGGTGGAAAGGGCATCGGCACCGGAGTTATCCGGCTTGCGCAGCGCCGAAGCCAGAATTTCAGTGAGCCTTTGGCTGATGGCGAGTCTGCCGTGGGTGGCCTCTATGACCTGGTCGAGAATGTCCTCGGGTTCCATGTCCTTGAGCAGATAGCCATCGGCACCGGCGCGGATACAGGACACCACGTCGGCATTATTGTCGGACACCGTCAGCATCACTATGCGCGAGGTGATGTCGGCGGCGCGCATGGCGCGGAGTGTGTCGAGACCATCCATACCGCGCATATTCAGATCCAGCAAGATGATGTCGGGCTCGTAGCGCCCGGCCAGCTCCAGTGCCTCTTCGCCACTACTGGCCTCCGCGACCAGTTCCAGACAGGGCTCCATGGCGAACAATTGCTTCAGACCTTTGCGAAACAGCGGATGGTCATCAACCATCATGACAGTTGCGGCTTGGGACATGGCGGTACCTGCAAAACCTGTGCTGGTAACCCGACAGTTGATTCGAGCGCCGGGTTAATCGATTCGACTGATGACTTTACCACAGGCAACCCGTATTCGTGCCTACCCACAAAGGATTAAGCCGCAGTCGACTAGGGCAAAAAGGGTTACTTACTGATGGTAATTGAGGGGTGGCCGAAGGCGGATCATAGTGGCAGCACAAAAACTTTCGACAGGAGTGGCCACTGTGTCCGACATATACGAATGGAGCCCTGAAGACAGCCGCTTCTGGCAGTCCAGGGGCAAAAAAATTGCTAACCGCAATCTGTGGATCTCTATTCCGAGCCTGCTGTGCGGCTTCGCCGTATGGCTTTACTGGGGCATTATCACGGTCCAGATGCTGAACCTCGGCTTTCCCTTCGCCAAGGCAGGTCTGTTCACACTGATGGCAATTGCCGGCCTGACCGGCGCGACACTGCGTATTCCCAGCAGTTTTTTCATTCGCCTGTTCGGCGGCCGCAACACCATCGTATTCACCACCGCGCTGCTGATGATTCCCGCTCTGGGCGCCGGTATTGCGCTGCAAAACAAAGAGACTCCGCTGTGGGTTTTCCAACTGCTGGCGCTGCTGTCCGGTATCGGCGGCGGCAACTTCGCCAGCTCCATGTCCAACATCAGTTTCTTTTTTCCCAAGGAAAAACAGGGGCTGGCGCTTGGCCTGAATGCGGGTCTGGGCAACTTCGGCGTAACCACCATGCAGATCCTGGTACCTCTGTTTATGACCTTCGGTGCCTTTGGCGCGGCCGGCGGTGATCCCATGACTCTGGTGAGCAGTTCCGGCTCCCTGATCGGCAAGGTGCCGGCGGGCTCCGATGCCTGGATTCAGAACGCCGGTTTTGTATGGCTGCTGTTGCTTGTCCCGCTGGCGGTGGTGGGCTGGCTGGGGATGAACAATCTGCGCACCGAGGAAGTCTCCCCGGACGTGGGCAATGCGCTGATGTCCATGGTCAAGATGACCCTGATGCTGGGTATTGGCTTCGTCACTGCTATTGTCGGTTTGTGGCTGTTGCTGCCGCAGGCGGCCAACGGTTCCGGCTGGGGAGTGCCCAAGGAAATCGTACTGGTGCTGGTGATAGCGGCCACAGTATTCGGCCTCAAGCTGATCCCCGGCGACATCCGATCCAGCCTCAATCGCCAGTACCGTATTTTCAACAATAAACACACCTGGGCCATGAGCGTCATCTACACCATGACTTTCGGCAGCTTCATCGGCTTTGCGGCAGCTTTCCCGCTGGCCATCAAGGTGATCTTCGGATACAGCCACGTGATGGTGGATGGTGTCATGACCCACGATACCATCAACGATAATGGTCCCAGCGCGTTGATGTACGCCTGGATGGGCCCCTTTATCGGCGCCCTCATCCGCCCGGTAGGTGGCTGGATCGCCGACCGCATCGGCGGTGCCCTGGTCACCCAGGTATGCGCCATAGCCATGGTGGTGAGCGCTCTGGCTGCGGCCTACTACATGAAGGCGGCTTACAACTCAGCCACTCCGGAAGAGTTTTTCCTGCCCTTCTTCCTGTTGTTCCTGGTGCTGTTCGCGGCCACCGGTATCGGCAACGGCTCGACTTTCCGCACCATCGCCATGGTCTTTCCGAAGGAACAGGCGGGCCCGGTACTGGGATGGACCTCCGCGGTGGCCGCCTATGGTGCCTTTTATATCCCCAAGGTGTTCGGCGAACAGATCAAGGCCACTACCCCCGAGTATGCGCTGGTGGGCTTTGCGGTCTTTTACGCTCTGTGCCTGGTGATCAACTACTGGTACTACCTGCGCCGCAACGGGGAATTCTACAATCCGTGACCGGTGCAGCTTGCAGCCCAGGGCGTTTTCGGGGAGGCTCTGCCTCTCCGTTTGTTTTTCCGGGCCAGAGAGAGGACAGGAATGATGCAAATCCTTGATCGCGGTCGCGAAGAGGCCATAGCGCCGATCTGGCGTATGCCGTTTCGACCGTTTTTCTGGAGTGCCGCCGCGTGGAGTATCTTCGCGCTGATCGTATGGCAGGCACAACTCTCCGGCTGGCATCTGCCGGCACTGCGCGGCGGCATCACATGGCATGCGCATGAAATGCTGTTCGGCTTTGCCGCCGCAGTGGTGGTGGGGTTTCTCGGCACCGCCATGCAGACCTGGACCGGCATTCCCTCCCCCCGGGGCACCCAGCTGATTCTGCTGGTGGCTCTGTGGCTGCTAGCGCGGCTGGGCTACCTGTTTGCACCAGTGCCCATCTGGATGCCGGTGGTGGCGGAGAGCACTTTTTTCCTGCTTGCGGCGGTCATGCTGGGAGGGCGGGTTTTACGCGTCAGACAGTGGCGCAACCTGTTTGTGCTGCCGGCCCTGCTGGCTTTTGCCGGACTGGCCGCCTACCACTGGCTGCTGCCGGCCCGGCAGGGACACGCGGCCCTGTTAACCCTGCTGCTGGTGACGGGAATTATCCTGGTGATCGGGGGACGGGTGATCCCCTTCTTTACCGCGCGGCGCTTCCAAGTGGTGCAGGCGGACAAGCTGGCGGTGGTCGAGACGGGCACACAGTTGGCAATGGTGCTCCTGCTACTTGCGGTGGCCGGCGGTCTGCCCAAGCCAGTCTGGGCGCTGCTGGCATTGGTGCTGGGGCTACTGCAACTGGTGCGCGCATACCGCTGGTATTGCCGCGAGATCTGGCGCGAACCACTGGTGTGGTCACTGCAGGTCAGTTACTGGCTGGTGATACTGGGCTTTTTTCTCGCCGCTTCGGCCTGGAGCGGGGTGGGGCCCGGTACCCAGAGTGCAGCAATACACGCTTTCGCAGTGGGTGGCATCGGCGGCCTGATTCTGTCCATGATCAGCCGCGTCAGCCTGGGCCACACAGGCCACAAGCTGTCGGCACCGGCCCTGATGCCGGTCGCATTCGCCGCCCTGGTGATCTCGGCCCTGGCGCGCATCTTCTGGGCCCCGGCCCCGGCGGGTTTCCTCCTGGCGGTGGCGGCCTGGGTGCTGGGTTACGCCCTGTTTCTGCGCTATTACACCCCAATGCTGTTTCGGGCGCGCCCGGACGGCCATCCGGGCTGAGCTTTGACCTGAGCGGTCAGCCGGCCGCCACATTTTCACCGGCCCCGGGTGACAGTGTCAGCAAACCGTTCGCCGCCAGCGCCGCCTGGACGCGGCGGCAGCACTTGCCCAGCGCGGCCAGGTCACCGAAGCTCGGCACCTCGCCCGCAGCCAGGCGCTGCTCCCAGTGCCACAGCTCCAGATCGATAAATTCCAGAAGTTTTTTCGCACAGCCACGGCAGGGTCCGGCGCACAGCTGCGCCGCGGGGAGGGAGAAGGGGAAGCTACTGCGGGCCCTGCCGATAAGGGCGCGCATGGCACTGACCCTGTCCGGTTTGCGCCTGCGCAACGGCCTGGCCATAGCGACGCTTCAGCTAAACGGCCAGGGCGATTTGGTTATTGCCGCCCCCAGCATATACAGGAAACAGCCACAGGCGGCGAGCGCCGCCAGCAGCCGCACCCGGTTGTTGGTGGCGGCGCGCAGAGTGATAACCCCAAAGATAATATATCCCACCAATGCGCCCAGCTTTGCCAGCAGCCACGGCTGCTGCAGTGGAAGCCAGTGCAGGCGGGCAAGCAGCGCCAGCGCCGAGATAAAAAGTGCCGTATCCAGCAGGTGGGGCACAGTGCGTGCGAACCGCGCCCGTACCCAGGCAGCCGCTGCCAGCGCGCCACCGGTGCGCAGCAGAAAGCCTGCAAAGGACGCCCCGGCCAGGGTAACGTGCAGTGTTTTCAACCAGTCCAAACGGCTCTCCCCCCGGTTGCAGCGGAGTCAGCTCAGTGCGGCCGGCGGTTGCCGACTCGCAAAAAACAACCGCCAATATAAGCGGCCGTCATTACTGCCACAAGCGAGCAGCCGGGTTCATTGTGGGTAGTCGGGTGGAGCGGCGCTGAGCCGCGAACCAGAGGGCCGGGGAGGTGTCTGCCCGTGGGGACAAAGCACCGCGACTCACTGGTCCCGCCCGGGCCTTTCATCCACACAGCACTCCTCCTGCAGAAACTCAATCAGTCCGAACAGGGCCTGGTACTGGGGCACACAATACAGGGTTCGCCCCTCCCGCCGCTGCTCCACCAGGCCCACAGATACCAGCCGGTTGATATGGT
The DNA here is from genome assembly GCF_040742695.1 of Microbulbifer discodermiae. NCBI lineage: Bacteria > Pseudomonadati > Pseudomonadota > Gammaproteobacteria > Cellvibrionales > Microbulbiferaceae > Microbulbifer > Microbulbifer discodermiae. The sequence continues at coordinate 39,380 of NZ_JBFLAB010000022.1, forward strand.
GGGATAGGGTGGAGCCAGGCACGCCCAGGGCCGCCTGAATCTCACCCACGGGTATCCCCTGCCGCCCGCCCCTGACCAGCAAACGGAATATCTCCAGGCGGGTGATATGGCCCAGCTCCGCGAAGCGTGTGGCGACGGTTTCGGCCTGCATAGGGAATCCCCGGTCAATCGGTATATTTCGACATTACCAGAAGTATCTTGCATCGGCAAAAAGACTGCGATAATATATTTCCATTAGTCTAGAAATATCGAGGTATTGTCATGTCTCCCGAGACCCTTGCGATGCTGGAGGAAGCGCTGGGAATGTTCGCCCTTCTGGGGGTCGAACTGACCGCGCTGTTTCTGGTGATCAGCTTTATTGTCGGTGTAATCCAGGAGCTGTTGCCCGCGGGTAAAATCCAGTCGATCCTGAGTTCCAAGAACGGCAGGGGCTACTTCTCCGCTGCCCTGCTCGGTGGTGTAACCCCCTTTTGCAGTTGCTCCACCATTCCCATGCTGACCGGCTTGCTGAAGGCCCGTGCCGGATTTGGACCCACGGTCACCTTCCTGTTCACCTCGCCGCTGCTGAACCCCATTATCATCGGGCTGTTCCTGGCCACCTTCGGTCTAAACGTCACGCTGGCTTATGCAGCCATCGCCCTGACGGTTTCCGTAACCGCCGGTTACCTGCTGGAGAAAATGCGCTTCGCCCGCTATATACGCCCGGAGTTATTGAACGGCAAAACTGCCACCGGTTGTGGCGGCGCCAATGGCGCAGCGGATAGTGCCGCACCCGTGTCGAGCTGTGGTGAGGGTAGGGACACAACCGGCTCAGCCACTGCCTGTGGCGGCGGTGCCGCCGCGATCGCCGCACCGGACAACCGCTGGGCGCGGGTCTGGGCCGAGACCTGGAGCCAGTTCAAGGGGGTAATGCCCTACCTGCTGCTGGGGATTTCCATCGGCGCCTTTACCTACGGTTTTATGCCCGCCGAGCTGATCGCCAAATACGCCGGGGCGGACAACCCGCTGGCGGTGCCCCTGGCCGCGGTGATCGGTGTGCCGCTGTACATACGCGCGGAAGCGGTGATTCCCCTGTCCGCGGCGCTGCTGGCAAAAGGTATGGGAATGGGAGCCGTGATGGCGCTGATCATCGGTAGCGCCGGCGCCAGCCTGACCGAAGTGATTCTGCTGAAGTCGCTGTTCCGCAAACCCATGATCGTGGCCTTCCTGCTGGTGATCTTTGGTATGGCGATTCTCGCCGGCCTGCTGTTCAATGTGTTTTTTCACTAATCGGGATGATTGGTGGTTACCGTGAGGCCCGCAATAACTGCGGCAAATGGACTTCCTTGCGTTGGGAGAGGCACCTCGCCAGAGGATAATCCTGCAAGCTGATGGCCTGCGGGTGCTGTTCGACTTAGTCGAAGATGGAATTGCTCCATTACCGAAGCGGGCTTCCACGCCCGCTAAGGTAGTCATTCTGAAAACCCTGGCGCAACTGTATGGGGCAGCTGGTTGGTTGTCACGGGCTTCCGCCGACCAGCAACCCTATAATGCCGCCTTCTCTGTGCGATCTGCTGGATTGCTAGCACCAAGGCAAGCAATAGTGTCAGAGCCTATATTGAAAAACATTTTTCGCGCCAATAATGGGTACAATAACTAATACGATCAGGCCCTGGGAAGCAGCGTGGACAAGAAAATCTAAATAAAGCCACAGTAACCTTTGCCAAACGGGTTGTTTAGGATCAAGCGCTCGCTATGAGCATGGTGCTAATCCGAAGGTGAGATCATAATGAAAATAGGGACAGTGAGCAGCAAGACAGGCCTGGGTATTCATACGATCAGATATTATGAAAAACAAGGTTTAATCAAAAAACCTGCCAAGGATACGAGTGGCCACAGAACCTATGACTCCAGGGATTTGGAGATACTGAACTGGATCTCTTGCATGAAAAGCTCAGGGATGTCTTTGAATAAAATTAAAGAGTACACAAAAGCTTTCTATGCAAATGAAAACGCTGCCTGTGTAGCGCTCCTGAAAGAACACTTGAAACACCTGCTTGCACAGCAAGAGAATATTGAACACTACATAGCAGTTACAGAAAACAAAATTTTTAGACTTAAAAGCGCTTGACATAGAGCATAGTCTAGATTGCTAACCTTATTTTCATCTTATTGACAGGAGTGGATAAATGAAAGTAAAGGTTATAATCGTGAATGCTTTTGTGGATGGCAGAAAAGGAGGCAATCCTGCTGGCGTGGTTCTCGATGCTGACCGACTGTCTGGCAAGCAGAAACTTGAGCTAGCCCGCCAAGTAGGTCTCTCTGAAACCGCTTTTGTTTCAAAATCAGATAGCGCTGATTTTAAACTTGATTTTTATACACCGCATAAACAAATAGCCCATTGTGGGCATGCAACCATCGCAACATTTAGCCTTCTATCTCAGCTTGGCCTGGTGAAAAACCAACAGACCTCTAAAGAAACAATTGATGGAAACAGAGCTATAGAGGTGTTGGGAGATTTCGTTTATATGGAGCAAGCGAAACCAAAATATGCTGACACAGCTCCCAACATATCCGACATATGCCAAATTTTAGGTATAAATGAGAGTCGCACAATCTCACCTCCTGCCATTGTAAGCACAGGGAATTCTTTTTTAATTTTAGGAACAAAAACGCTCAAAGACTTACAGAGCCTCACTCCATCTTACACAAAGATTGCAGAGATGTCTGAAAAATACAACCTCATTGGTTTCTATATTTTTAGCCTGGAAACCAATAGCAGCAACAGGGATGCGAGTACACGGATGTTTGCGCCGCATTACGGCATTAAAGAGGAGTCAGCCACAGGTATGGCCGCGGGCCCTCTTGCATGTTTTCTGCATGACCAAATGAAATTGAATAAAGAAATATTCTATATTGAGCAGGGGTACTCAATGCAGCCAGCTTCTCCCAGCTGTATAAAGGTGGTTTTGTCGAGAGAGGGGAAAGTAATCAAAAAACTCAAAGCCGGAGGTGTGGGCGTGGCCTCTAGAAATGCAGAAATTGAAATCTAACGAAAATTTAGCTATGCCCTAGACTGTGGTCTTGGGACGTCAACATGAGAAGGGGCTCAAAACTCTGACCGCAGCCAGCCGTATAGGTTGCTCCAGATGACCGGAAATCCGAAAAGGGCTTTTGCCAAAGCTCCGACGCTGCCAAGGTGTCGTTGGAGCTGATATTGCGCAACGAAAAGTCTTAGGGCCTGTTGACACTAACTGAGTTGGCCCTGCTGCCGCCACACCAGCTCCCGCTCGCGGGCATAGTGAGGAATAAAATTGAACCGCACCTCAGTGCCACCTTCAGCGCGCCGGCAGATTTCCAACTCACCGCTCAGGTTGCTGGCACGTTCCTGCATGATAGACATGCCGAAGTGGTTACGCTTTTCCGGCGCACTGCTGATACCGATGCCATTGTCGCGGATGCGGACATTCAGGGACTGGTCTTCGGCCTGGGTCAGGCTGATCTGCACCATGTTCCCCTGGGAGTGATAGACCGCATTTTGCGAGGCTTCGCGCACCAGTTGCAGCAGGTGGATTTCCTCGTGGGGGGTGAGGGGCACCTCGTCCAGGTGATAGTCCAGCAGGACAGTAATTTGCGGGTGCTGTTCGCGATAGGCGAGGATGGATTGCTCCAGGATATCGCGCAGGCCACCGGGGCCTATCTGCAGGCGGAAGGTGGTGAGCAGCTCGCGCAACTGGCGGTAGGAGGCATCCAGACCCTGTTTCAGTTCCGCGATGATTTCCTCCACTGCAACCCTGTCCACTTGCTCGCGGCGGTTGGCGCGGTTGAGCCGGGTTACCTGGATTTTCAGGTAGGAGAGAGACTGCGCCAGAGAATCGTGCAGTTCCCGCGCGATAATGGCGCGCTCATCCAGCAGGGCAACGCGCCTTTCCTGGGCCTCGCGCTCGTTAATGGCGATGGCGGCGGTAACACTGTCGGAGAAAGTGCCCAGGCGCTGCTGTTGTTCATCGTCCAGACTGTTGCCACTCGGCAGAGTACACATCAGCACGCCGTAGTTGCGCCTGTCCACTTCCAGGGGAAAGCGGTAGACGCGGAATTCACCATCATCAGAAGCGCCACAGTGGCTTACACACGAGGTGCAATCACTACCTGTGCACTGGCTGCTGCCGTGCCCCTGCACCAGATGCTCGTAAGGGGACTCGCCCTCCGGGGTCATCAGACACAGGTCCAGGTTGTCCAGATCGGCCACACTCGCGAACTCCTTCAGCCACTGCTCCAATTCCGCCCCGGCCAGGGGCCCTTCGCCGATACGCCGCGCGAGTCGGTACTGGAAGTCCAGCGCCTCGTGGCTCTTTTGCAGTTGCGCGGTCTTCAGTTCGACCCGGTGGGCCAGGTCCCGCTGGGTAGCGTGGATCTCGTCACTCATATAGTTGATGGTGCGTGCCAGCACGCCCAGCTCGTCCTTGCTGTCGATTTCCAGTCGGTGCTGATTGAAATCTCCCTGGGCAATACTCAGGGAACGGTTGGTGAGTTGCTTGAGGGGCTGTTCCACCGAGCGGTGGAGTATATACAGGGACAGGTACACCAATGCCACTATGGCGAAGAGGGAAGCCACCTGTACCAGGCGGAGCAAATTGATCTTCTCTTCGGCGATAGTCTGGTAGTCGAACACCAGGGTGTTTACGTCGTCAATAAAGGGTTCCAGGCGGCTGGCCAGTTGCAGGGAGTCCATATCGGTGTGGCCGCCCGCGACCGAGTGCAGCAGCGGCCGTATTTCTTCCTCCCAGCTATGCATCACCTTGTTGTAGTGACGCGCTGCGCGCAGATTGTCGCCGGTACTGAAATCGGAAATGCTCAGCACCCTTGCCAGGCGCTGTGCCACCTCGTCCGCCAGCTCATCGGTGGCCTGTATGTCGCCGGAAGGTGCGGTAGCTGCCAGCCGGTAGCTCATGGCGCGCAGGGAGCCGGCCAGGTTCACCACAGCGGCGTCATTCCCGGCGGCATCGGAAATAATATACGAGGCCATCATGGAACTCAGGGCCACCAGCACGGTGAGCAGCATAAGCGTGCCGATGCGGTAGACGATGGATTGTCGGATTCGGTTCAGCATATCCGCTTCACTCTGCTCCCGGGCGGCTGTGGTCGGAGATTCCTATTGTGCCGCCCGCAGCGGTTCAAAGTAGTGAGTACCACCAAAGACCGCCAGTTTCGCACAAAAATCGACCTTTAGGCTGTTTTTTGATCGCCGCTCTTGCCAATAGTGGCTCCCAACACAATACCGGTCGTCCACCAACCCACTTTCACTACCTCCTCGGGGGTAGTTGGCCGCATTTCTACCCCTTTTTGGTCAGGTGATCCCCTCCGGGGGGCCTTTTATATTCCCCCCAAACCGATGCTTTAACCGCATTTCGATGCCCTGGGAGTACCGCATGAGCCATTTCCTGGACCAACTGAAATACCTGAAAAAACACAAAGAGCCCTTTTCCGGGGAACACGGTGAAAAAACCGACGATGACCGCAGCTGGGAAGATGGCTACCGCCGCCGCTGGCAGTTTGACAAGATAGTGCGCTCCACCCACGGGGTGAACTGTACCGGTTCCTGCAGCTGGAAAATTTATGTGAAAGACGGCCTGGTCACTTGGGAAACCCAGCAGACCGATTATCCGCGCACCCGCCCAGACCTGCCCAACCACGAGCCCCGAGGCTGCCCGCGCGGTGCCAGCTACTCCTGGTACATGTACTCGGCCAACCGCCTCAAGTACCCGAAGATCCGCAAACGCCTGGTAAAACTCTGGCGCGAAGCCAAGTTAAGGCACAGTGATCCGGTAGAAGCCTGGGCCAGCATTGTGGAGGACCCGGCCAAGGCCAGGTCCTACAAAGAGCGCCGGGGAATGGGTGGCTTTGTGCGGATCAAATGGGATGAAGCCAATGAGCTGATCGCCGCTGCCAACGTCTACACCACCAAGCAATACGGACCCGACCGGGTAACCGGCTTCTCGCCGATTCCCGCCATGTCCATGGTCTCCTACGCCGCCGGTGCCCGCTATCTGTCATTGATCGGTGGCAATTGCCTGAGTTTCTACGATTGGTACTGCGACCTGCCGCCCGCCTCTCCGCAGATTTGGGGCGAGCAGACCGACGTGCCCGAATCCGCCGACTGGTACAACTCCAACTACCTGATCGTGTGGGGTTCCAATGTGCCCCAGACCCGTACCCCGGATGCGCACTTCCTCAGCGAGGTGCGATACAAGGGTGCCAAGACCTGCGTAATCACCTCCGACTACTCCGAGTGCTCCAAGTTTGGCGACACCTGGCTGGCACCGCGCCAGGGTACCGATGCGGCCCTGGCCATGGCCTTCGGCCATGTGATCCTGAAAGAATTCCACGTCGACAAGCCCAGCGCCTACTTCACCGAGTATGTGCGCACCACCACCGATATGCCGATGCTGGTGACCCTGGAAGAGCACAACGGCAAGCTGACACAGGGCCGCTTCCTGCGCGCCTCCGACCTGGCGGATGACCTCGGCCAGGACAACAATCCGGAATGGAAGACTATCGCCGTCAATTGCGATGGCCAACTGGTTTCCCCCCAGGGTTCCGTAGGTTACCGCTGGGGCGAGCAGGGAAAATGGAATATCGAACAGCGCGATGGACTCAGTGGCGAAGAAGTGGAGTTGAAACTCAGCCTGAAAGACTGCGCCGATGAGATCGCCCAGGTGGCCTTCCCATACTTTGGTGGCCAGACCCACGAGCACGACTATTTCCAGCACACCGACCACAGCGATGTGATCGACTACAAGGTGCCGGTGAAGTTTGTGCAGAACAAAGACGGCGAGGTACTCAAAGTCGCTAGCGTCTACGATCTGACCCTGGCCAACTACGGCGTAGAGCACGGTCTCGACGACCCCAACTGCGCTCACAGCTACGACGAAGACAAGCCCTACACACCCGCCTGGCAGGAAAAGGTGACCGGCTGTCGTCGCGAGAATGTCATCCAGGTAGCGCGCGAGTTCGCCAACACCGCTGACAAAACCCGTGGACGCTCCATGGTGATTGTGGGTGCCGCCCTCAACCACTGGTACCACATGGATATGAACTACCGTGGCCTCATCAATATGTTGATGATGTGCGGTTGTATCGGCCAGAGCGGCGGTGGCTGGGCCCACTATGTGGGGCAGGAAAAACTGCGCCCGCAAACCGGCTGGACCCCCCTCGCTTTCGGCCTCGACTGGCAGCGTCCGCCGCGCCATATGAACGGCACCTCCTTCTTCTACAACCACGCCAGCCAATGGCGCTACGAGAAGTTGGAGATGGACGAAGTGGTTTCGCCATTGGCCGACAAGAGCAAATGGCAGGCTTCTATTATCGATTACAACAGCCGCGCCGAGCGTATGGGCTGGCTGCCCTCAGCGCCGCAGCTGGGTATGAACCCTCTGCAGCTGACCAAAGATGCCACCGCTGTGGGTATGTCCGCCAAGGATTACACGGTGCAGCAGCTCAAGCGCGGCGCGCTCAAGTTCGCCAACCAGGACCCGGATAACCCGCAGAACTATCCGCGCAATCTGTTTATCTGGCGCTCCAACCTGCTGGGTTCCTCCGGTAAGGGCCACGAGTATATGCTGCGCCACCTGCTCGGCACCAAGCACGGCCTGATGGGTAAGGACCTGGGCGAAGCCGGCGGCAAGAAGCCGAAAGATGTGGCCTGGCATGACACCCCCAGTGAGGGCAAGGTGGACCTGCTGGTGACACTGGACTTCCGTATGTCCACCACCTGTCTCTACTCCGACATTGTGCTGCCAACGGCTACCTGGTACGAGAAGGACGATCTCAATACCTCCGACATGCACCCCTTTATCCACCCGCTCACCAAAGCAGTGGACCCGGCCTGGGAAGCGCGCAGCGACTGGGACATCTTCAAAGGTGTGGCGAAGAAATTCTCCGAACTGACCGACGGCCACCTGGGGGTGGAGAAGGACTTGGTGACCCTGCCAATCCACCACGATACCCCCACCGAAATCGCCCAGCCCTTTGGGGTGAAGGCCTGGTGGAAGGGCGAGTGTGACCTGATCCCCGGCGTTACCGCGCCGAGCATGATCGAGGTGGAGCGGGACTATCCCAACACTTACAACCGCTTTACCTCTATCGGCCCGCTGCTGGAAAAACTCGGTAATGGCGGCAAGGGTATCAGCTGGAATACCGATGACGAGGTGGACTTCCTCAAGAAGCTCAACCGAACCTGGTCTGAGGATTCAAGCCGCGACGGCCGCGCTCGTATCGACAGCGCCGTGGATGCCGCCGAAATGATTCTGTCACTGGCCCCCGAAACCAACGGCCAGGTGGCGGTGAAGGCCTGGGAAGCCCTGGGCAAGATTACCGGCCTCGATCACACTCACCTGGCCAAGCCCAAGGAAGACGAGAAGATCCGCTTCGCCGATATCGTGGCGCAGCCCCGCAAGATCATTTCCTCGCCCACCTGGTCCGGCCTGGAAGATGAGCATGTGAGCTACAACGCCGGCTACACCAATGTGCACGAGCTGATCCCCTGGCGCACCATCACCGGCCGCCAGCAGTTCTACCAGGATCACGAGTGGATGCGCGACTTCGGTGAGACCATGTGTGTGTACAAGCCGCCCATCAACCTGAAAACCGTACAGCCGGTGCTGAACCAGAAGCCGAATGGCAACAAGGAGATCCTGCTGAACTGGATCACCCCGCACCAGAAGTGGGGCATCCACAGCACCTACTCCGACAACCTGCTGATGCTCACCCTGTCCCGCGGAGGACCCATCGTGTGGATGAGTGAGAACGACGCCAAGCAAGCGGCTATTGAAGACAACGACTGGATCGAAATCTTCAACGTCAACGGCGCCATTGCCGCCCGCGCGGTGGTGTCCCAGCGGGTGCCGGACGGCATGGCCATGATGTACCACGCCCAGGAGCGCATCGTGAATACACCGGGAGCGGAAACCACCGGCACCCGCGGCGGTATCCACAACTCCGTAACCCGTGCGGTGATGAAACCCACCCATATGATCGGCGGCTATGCCCAGCAGTCCTACGGTTTTAACTACTACGGCACCGTGGGCTGTAACCGGGATGAGTTTGTGGTGGTGAGAAAAATGAACAAGGTGGACTGGCTGGATGGCGAAGATGCCAAAGCGCCGGCGCGAGAGGAGGTGTAGCAATGAAAGTTAGAGCCCAGATCGGCATGGTGCTGAACCTCGATAAATGTATCGGCTGCCACACCTGCTCGGTGACCTGTAAAAACGTCTGGACCTCCCGCGAGGGGGTCGAGTACGCCTGGTTCAATAACGTCGAGACCAAACCCGGTGTCGGCTATCCCAAGGAATGGGAAAACCAGGACAAGTGGAACGGCGGCTGGGAGCGCAAGAAAAACGGCAAGTTGCAGCCGAAGATCGGCAGCAAGCACCGGGTACTGGCAAATATTTTTGCCAACCCGGATATGCCGGAAATCGACGACTACTACGAGCCCTTCGACTTCGACTACCAGACATTGCACAAGGCGCCGGAGCAGAAGCACCAGCCGGTGGCCCGCCCACGTTCGCTGATCAGCGGCGAGCGCATGGAGAAGATCGAATGGGGTCCCAACTGGGAGGAGATTCTCGGTACCGAATTCGACAAGCGCAAAAAGGACAAAAACTTCGAGCAGGTGCAGGCCAATATCTACGGTGAGTTCGAAAACACCTTTATGATGTACCTGCCGCGGCTTTGCGAGCACTGCCTCAACCCCGCCTGTGTGGCGGGCTGCCCAAGCGGCGCCATCTACAAGCGTGAGGAGGACGGCATTGTCCTGATCGACCAGGACAAGTGCCGCGGCTGGCGCATGTGTGTGTCCGCCTGCCCTTACAAAAAAATCTACTACAACTGGAAAACCGGTAAATCTGAGAAGTGTATCTTCTGCTACCCGCGGATAGAGGCGGGCCAGCCCACCATCTGTTCCGAAACCTGTGTGGGCCGTATTCGCTACCTGGGGGTGCTGCTCTATGACGCCGACCGCATCGAAGAAGCCGCTGCGGTAGAAGACGAAAAAGCCCTCTACCAGGCCCAGTGCGATATTTTCCTCGACCCCAGCGATCCCAAGGTCCAGGAAGCTGCCCGCGCCGAGGGTATCCCCGAAGCCTGGCTCGAAGCTGCGCAGAACTCCCCGGTGTACAAGATGGCCATCGACTGGCAGATCGCCCTGCCGCTGCACCCGGAGTACCGCACATTGCCCATGGTCTGGTATGTGCCGCCATTGTCACCAATCCAGAACGCAGTGCAGGCCGGCCAGGTGGAGACGGTTACCGTGGGCCGCGGTGCCGAGATCCCGGATCTCTCCACCCTGCGTATTCCGCTGCAGTATCTGGCCAACCTGCTTACCGCCGGGGATGAGAAGCCAGTGGCCCGCGCCCTGGAGCGCATGATTGTGATGCGCGCCTATATGCGCGGCATCCATGTGGATGGCATACAGGAACGCGAACTGCTGGAAGAGGCTGACCTGACCGTAGCCCAGGTAGAAGAGATGTACCGCTATATGGCCCTGGCCAACTACGAGGACCGCTTCGTGGTACCCACCAGCCACAAGGCCTACGCCGAAAACGCCTACGATATCAAATCCGCTTGCGGCTTCAGTTTCGGCAACGGCTGCAGCACCGGCAACGACAGCACCAATATCTTTGGTGGCAAAAAGCAGACGGTGCGTGAAGTGATCCCGGCCAAGCTAATCGATTGAGGCGGGGGAGAAAACCGATGAAAGTGTTAAATGTGATTTCGCGGCTGCTGGACTATCCGTCCGACGAACTGGTGCGCAACCTGAATGAACTCACCAACTGGGTGGCAGAGTCCGACGAACTGGATGCGCCTCTACGCGACAGGCTGCTTGCGTTTATCTCCCACTACGAGTGTATGGATGCGCTGGACTGGCAGAGCGAGTACGACGGTCTGTTCGAGCGCGGACGCGCTGTGTCCCTGCACTTGTTCGAACATATTCACGGCGAATCCCGCGATCGCGGCCAGGCCATGGTGGATCTGCTGGAACGCTACCGGGCCGCCGGCCTGGCACTGAGCCAGCGCGAGCTGCCGGATTATTTGCCTATCTATCTGGAATTCTGTGCCACCCAGGGCGAAGGCGCCTATGAATGGGTCCACGACATCACCCATGTGATCGCCCTGCTCAGCGCGCGTCTGTCCAAACGCGAGAGTCCCTATCACCTGCTGATGGATGCACTGCTGCAGATGGCCGGGGTATCTGTCGACTTGTCGGCCCTCCAACAAGAGGTTGCCGATGAGGAACGCGACGACACCCCACAAGCGCTGGACAAAATCTGGGAGGAAGAAGTGGTCAGCTTTACCGGTAAATGCGACCAGTCCATAACGCGGCCCAGCGCTGCGCAGCTGCGCGATGGCCAGCCCCTCACCTGGGCCCCCTCCAAAGATACCGCGCAGAATCCTGCCCAGCCTGCACCACAGGAGTAACACTATGCATTATTTGAATACGCTGCTCTTCGCCATCTATCCGTTTATCGCCCTCACAGTGTTCCTGGTGGGAAGCCTGATCCGCTACGACCGCGACCAGTACACCTGGCGCACCGGCTCCAGTCAGTTATTGGAGCGTAAACAATTGCGCATCGGCAGTTACCTGTTTCATATCGGGGTGATTGCTATCCTCCTGGGACATTTTGTCGGCCTGCTCACGCCCAAAGCGGTGTGGCACTTCCTCGGCATCGAGGCTTCCACCAAGCAGATGATGGCAATGGGTATCGGCGGTTTCTTCGGGGTGATCTGTTTTATCGGTCTCACCATCCTGATCAAACGCCGTCTCACCAACCCGCGGGTGCGCGCCACCACTTCTAAAATGGACCTCACCATCTTGCTGATGCTCTACGCCCAGTTAATCCTTGGCCTGATCAGTATCCCGGTTTCCGCCGGCCATATGGACGGTGCCGAGATGCTCAAGCTGATGGCCTGGGCCCAGTCCATCGTCACTTTTGACGGTGTCTCCGCTGCCGCAGCCATCGCCGATGTCAATATCATCTACAAGCTGCATATCCTGCTGGGCATGACCCTGTTCCTGCTGTTCCCCTTCAGCCGCCTGGTGCATGTATGGAGCGTCCCTGTACAGTACTTCCGCCGCAATTACCAGGTGGTGCGCGCACGCGGAGTCCATTGAGCACCATAACTCCAGAGCCGCATCGGGTCCGAATCCAGGAGTGGTTGCGGCAGGGGCGGGGCTGAGATCCGCCAGCCGTAAACAACCTAAAGAGGTCAGTATGTCTAAAACCGACATCGCCATAGTGGGAGCCGGCCCTGCGGGCCTGGCCTGCGCCGCTTTCGCCGCCCGGCTGGGTTTTCGGGTCAGGGTGCTAGACCGCCAGCCCGGAGAGTGCCTGGCGGTGCCGGAGGACGATGGACGGGAAATAGCGCTGACTCATAAATCCGTGCGCCTGCTGCAAAGCCTGGGCGCCTGGCAGCATTTGAGCACCGGTGAAATCGGTCCTCTCCAGTCCGCTCATGTGACCGACGGGGCTTCACCCTACTGCCTGAAATTCAGTGATGATCGTGGTAGTGCCGACAAACCCCTGGGTTACATTGTCGCCAATTCGGCAATCCGCCGCGCGCTCCACCAGGTGGTGAGCGAGCAGCAGGGCATCCAGATTTGTGCCGACTCCACCGTAACCCATATGGAACTGGATGGGGACTGCCGTCACCTGTCCCTGCAAGACGAGCAAACTGTAAGTGCCTCCCTGGTGGTTGCCTCCGACAGCCGCTTCTCCGAAGTCCGCCGTATGGCCGGGATCGGCGCCGAGATGCATGACTTCGGGCGCAGTGCCATCGTCGGACGCATCCACACCAGCCTGCCCCACAGGGGGATCGCACAGGAGTGTTTCGGCTATGGCGCTACCCTGGCACTGTTGCCGTTGGCGCAGCCCCAGGAGTCATCGGCAGTGGTAACAGTAGCCAGCGATAGCGCCCAGGGGGTGATGGCATTGTCCGACGAGGAATTTGCCAATTATGTGACGCGCGCCAGCAGTGGCATTCTGGGCAGTGTAACCAGCGCCAGCCCGCGTTTCTGCTATCCGCTGGTGGCCGTGTACGCCCGGCGCTTTTACGCACAGAGACTGGCATTGGTGGGCGACGCTGCGGTTGGAATGCACCCGGTGACTGCCCACGGCTTTAATTTGGGGATTGCCAGTGCCAACACCTTGGCCGCGCAACTGGCCAGGCTAAGCGGCTTGGTTGATGGAAAACCTCTGAACAAAGCCCTGGGACTCTTCCAGCTTCAACACCGCCTCGAGTCACGGCCGATCTACCGTGGCACCAACCTGATCGTGAACCTGTTTACCAATAATCGGGCACCGGCCAAATTACTGCGCAAGGCGGTTTTGCGTATCAGCAACAATTTCAGGCCTATCCGTCAGGCAATCAACTACCAGTTGACCCGTTAACAACTCATATTAATTCCACAACAAACTGGCTGTCTGAATCTTGTATCAAAGGCAGGCACAAGCTCTCGCAATACAGGTATTCAAGAGGAGCCAGCTGTTCGCTTGCAGGTTTAATAAAGGGAGATTTTGCGGAAAGGCTAAGTCTAGTAGATTGCTGAAATTCGAAGAATTTCGACGCCTGCTACCGGAATATGGATCTTCCGGCAAAATCGGCGACGCCTACGTCGTCGATTTTGGGAGAAAAGTGAAAATCACATTTTTCGCTTTTCGTGTTTTGAAACAGGCAGGATGCCTTTTTCAACAACCTGCTAGGGTATCGCCGCTTCTTGGCATTCACTTCGACTTCCACTACAAAAAAGACGGCTGAGCTATAACACCGAATTGGTTGCGGGCAGATTCAAGCCTGTGCTGGCTGATGGGAAAGCACTTCTGTTGTGCCAGATCAGCAGCGGTAGTGCAACCGCCGGCTCGGCACCTCCCTGTGCCCTACAGGTCCCTGGACCTGCTTAGTGGAAGGATCAGCCCAGTGGTATTGGATCACCGGGGGTTATATTGATAGGGCGCGCGCACAAACACATATAGCGTGACCTGGTCTCCACCCAGAGAGCGCGGTGGGCCGCATAACACCTCGGTTCATCATCAAACTGATTGCCATATATCCAGTGCGACGTAATGTCATTAACCGGATCGATGATAATCACGTCATCGTTGGTAATTTTACATACAGCGGCTTCGAAGCTATCGGGATCCACGTTAGTGCTTCTTTCCCGCTCGGCGCGCGTACCAACCCATGCCTCACAGGTTTGCGCACAAGTCAACGGGCCTCCGCCCTGGAAAAAGTTGGGATACCAGCCCGCCCTATAGGCATTCATCGAAAGATCCTGAATAGGATCGGCCACACTGCCCAGTGAAAAAAAAGCCATCGCTGAGGCAATTACTACATTTATTATATATTTCATGGATAAAGTTCCTTTTTTACTGAATAGTAATTGAGGTACCTCAAACAGCCCCACCACCTTACTGAATGGCACAAAGCTAATTCAACAAAAAACTTGCACAAATATGGGACATTGTTGGCAATCTGGATAAGATTACACAGCCAATTAGCTCTACGCGATTTATTTTAACCAGCGAACAACCAAACAAAATTTATTTATAAAAATATTTTCTAGGCGTGGGATTTTTTATACTGTTTTTTAAAGAAACAGAAGTTTTTCTGATACGATTTAAAATAGCAGTACACGCTGCCATCTTTATTGACAAACCAGCTTATCAAAGGAATTCCACCTAGATTGACTTTCGTCAAATTTGTGCAAATTATCTTTTTTATTTCACTAGAGTGATCGTTATTTTCTGACTAGCGGATTTCGCAAATCCTGACATATTGATAAAGCTATCGGCGCCATAAGACCAACTGATCATTCACAGGCCAGACTAACTCTCTGGCGCCAATCAGATTCCAGACCGCACTCAAACTTTAACCTAAGCAGATAAATATGCATGAGTATGATCTGGGTACTTTTATGCCAATTGATCAGGCTGGCAACCCAATAAAAGCAACGTTGCCAGCCTATCCCTATTGTCATCGTTTGATAGATGAATCGACTACACTTAGCCCAATACTACGAACTGAACTTTCGTGTGTTATAGCGGTTGAGGCAATGTACTTGGGCGCACACACAGGCACATATAATATTCACTGCGCTCCACCCAATTGGCCCTATGGGCCACATGACATACCGCCTCAGAATCAAACTGATTGCCATAAATCCAATGGGATGTGGGGTCATTGACACCCTCGACAATAATACTGACATCCCGTGTAATCTTACATACCGCTGCCTGCTGGCTGTCCGGGTCCACGATGCTGCTATTTTCCCGCTCGGGTCGTGAGTTAACCCATATATCGCAGGTTCTCACACAGGTTAAAGGCCCTATGCCCTGGATAAAATTCGGATACCAACCCGCCTGATACAAATTCATGGATAAATCTTGAATAGGGTCGGCCGAACTCATGGATGAAAAACAAACTGCAGCTGAGGCAAGCAATACTTTTGCTAAGAATTTCATAGTAACACCCCTTTTTTAGTTGAATGGTAGTACCTCAAACAGCATTGCAACCTTATAGGGAATTTTGACTATGGCTCAAATGAAATTTTACTGAATCCTGTTATTAACCTGACTGTAGTGCGCCTACGGCGGTTAAAATCGGCACCTGTTTAATCATATTGCTCCTCCCGAAATTCTTTTTATTAATCGAGATATTTTTTGGTTTATTTATATATGCTTTTGCGTATCCGTACACATAAGTTTTATTTGGCTCGGCAGGCTCACTTTATTTGACGACTAGCAGGCTGTTGAAATTCAAAGAATTTCGACGCCTGGTACCGGAATATGGATGTTCCGGCAAATCAACGACGCCTAAGTCGTTGATTTTGGGAGAAAAGTGAAAATCACATTTTTCGTGTTTTGAAACAGGCAGGATGCCTTTTTCAACAACCTGCTAGTGCTTCCCTGGACATCCACTGACCGCCCCTTCGCCATACCTGTGGCCACACAATCAATAGCAGAGGTGACGGAAACGATTCCCCCCCGAGTCGACAACAGCGCTATCCCTAAAAATGATATTGGGTGTGGCCTCTATGGACGTATTAACCGGGGGTATACAACCACTGGTCCACAACGACCCAATACTGCGAATCCCAGGTCCCACGCAGCAGCCAGGCCTCGCTATACCCCATCCTCTGAACGGCAGGAGCCTCTGTGGAGAATGTCGGACCGGGGGTTGCGGCCGCTTGATGGTGGCATTCTGGAACCCCGATATCTGTCAGCAGTGGTATCCGGCTTCGACAGCAGTGTACGAATGTCGCTTTATATCGTAATCTGCCGGCGTTGATTTATTTATTATCGTCCCGGCCGGCGAAAGCCCTGGACCTGCAGCCATCGCCCGCCTGCCCGGTACACCGAAAAAGAATGACACTGGCCTGAACAGAAGTCGTCTGCGATCTGAATATTATGAAACGAACTTACTGGTATCCCCTGGTTATCCTCACACTCCTCGCCCTGCTGGTGGCCACCTTTGGCGCATTGGTGCTTTCCCGCGCATCCCAGGGCCCGGTTCAGCGGCTGGGAGGGGAGGCTGGCAGCGAGACCTTTAGCTGGAAACTCGTCACTACCTGGCCAAAGAATTTCCCCGGCCTGGGCAGCGCACCTGAGCGTTTCGCGCAAACAGTAGAGGCCATGTCCGGCGGGCGGCTGAAAGTAAAAGTCTACGGCGCCGGGGAGCTGGTTCCCGCGCTGGGCGTATTTGGGGCGGTTTCCGAGGGCGCCGCGCAGATGGGCCACGGCGCCGCTTACTACTGGAAGGGCAAGCTGCCCGCAGCGCAGTTTTTTACCGCCGTACCCTTCGGCCTGAACGCCCAGGAAATGAACGGCTGGCTGCACTATGGTGGGGGGCTGGAGCTGTGGGAGGAAATCTACGCCCCATTCAACCTGATCCCCATGGCCGGCGGTTCCACCGGGGTGCAAATGGCCGGCTGGTTCAACAAGGAGATCAATTCCGTCGAGGACCTGCAGGGCCTCAAGATGCGCATCCCCGGCATCGGCGGCGAGGTTCTGAACCGCGCCGGTGGTACCGCTGTCACCATCCCCGGCGGAGAGCTGTACACCGCCCTGCAAACCGGTGTGATTGACGCCACCGAATGGGTTGGGCCCTACAACGACCTGGCGTTCGGCTTTCACCAGATTGCCAAATATTATTACTACCCGGGCTGGCACGAGCCGGGCTCTATCCTCGAATTTATCGTCAATAAAAGCGCCTTTGAAAAACTGCCGGCGGATCTGCAGGAAATAGTTCGCACTGCGGCCCGGGACGCAAACCAGGATATGCTGGATGAATATACCGCGCGCAACAACCGCGCACTGAGGGAGCTGGTGGAAAAGCACGGCGTGCAGCTACGCCGTCTGCCCGACGATGTGATCGCGCACCTGAAAAACGTCAATGCCCAGATCCTGGACGAAACTGCGGCGGAAGACCCGGAGTTCGCGCGTATCTATAAGGCCCTGCAGGAATTCCAGTCCCAGGTGGTCCCCTATCACCAGATCAGCGAGGAAGCCTATTACCAGACCCGCGCCATTTCGGGGGAGGACTCAGCGGAGGATTAGCAAACGCAGGGGTCGCTGGATAAAGCGGGCGGAAGGGCTGGACGCCATACCGCCCCCAAAGCAGAGGCGAGGCGCTAGTTTGGAAGGGGCCGGGTATGGCCATGGTCATCAATAGCCACAAATATAAACTCCCCCTCTGTCACCTTCACCTGCTCACCGGAATCCACCCGGGTCAGCCAGACCTCCACCATGGTGCGGATCGACGAGCGCCCCACTTCCATCGCCTCGGCATAGCAACTGACGGTGGAACCCACCGGCACCGGCCGTAAAAACACCATATTGCCCGTGGCCACCGTGGTCACCCGGCCGCGGGCAATGGTCTGTGCAAGAATGGCACCGGCGAGATCCATTTGCGACATCAGCCAGCCGGCGTAAACATCTCCCTGGGGGTTGGTATCCCCGGGCATGGCCAGAGTCTGCAGGGTCAGGGTGCCGCTGGGCAAAGGTTCTTCATCGATCGGTGACATGAAACACTCGTACATCGTTAGAGTTATTGGTTTTCACCCAGTGGCAGCGGCCCCGGGCGCTGGCGTATTCTAACACAAACTGGGCACTATTTAGCCAACGGGTTCTATTGGTATCGAGTGATTTATCACGCCCAGATAACATCTGCCCGGGTCGCCTTGACTCGCTGACAGGCCAACCATAGACTGCCTTTATGCGTTATCTGGTTGCATTTTTCCTGTTACTGCTTCTCAGCGCCCAGAGTTTGGCTCTGGCTGCGGGGCAATCCTGTGACAGGAATTCCGATCCGGGTGAACCGGTCGCTAGCCATCACCTGACTTCCATGTCGGCCCACGGCGACATGCCCTGCTGCGCCGGGGACGACACTGGCTCAGCTGACATCGCCGCCAGCCTTTGCCAACTGGTCTGCCAGACGGGAAGCTGTTTCTCCGGTGCCTTTGCCCTGGCCCCGGCCCCCACAGGAGCCGACTGGCCCGCTGTTGCATCGACGCTGACCAGCCCCGCTTTTAGCATTGCCACACCCCCTACCTCAGCTCTGTTCCGCCCCCCCATCGCAGGTTAAGTCCCAGCCTTAACGGCGCTCGCCAGGCGCCTGTGTGACTTCAACCTGACAGGAACTGATCCCATGTTTGTGAATTTCCGGGCCCTGTGCCTGGGCGCACTGCTGGCGGCCGGCTATGGCTCGGCCGCGGCGCGGGGCGCCGACCAAAACCCGATGTCCGGCACAGAGACCATCGATCTGGCTCAGGCTGTGGCCTTAGCGGTACAAAACGATCCGGGTATCGCGGGCTCCCGCCGGGAGGCCGAGGCGCAAAGCGCCGCGGCCATCGCCGACGCCCAGTGGGCGGACCCGACCGTCCGGATCGGCGTTGCCAATTTGCCCACCGACAGCCTCGCCTTCGACCAGCAGCCGATGACACAGAAAGTCATCGGTATTCGCCAGCAGCTCCCCCGCGGGGACTCGGCGCGGCTCGCCGGGGAGCGCGGCGCACTGCGGGCAGAGTCCGGTTTCGCGCGCTCCGATGACCGCGAGCGCCAGCTGGTACGCGATGTCTCCCGGACCTTTATGACCCTGGCTGAGCAGTTGCGCACCCGCGACCTGCTGCAGCAAAACCGCGCCCGGCTGGAGGAGCTGGTGTCCTACAACCGCACCCGCCTGGCCGAGACCCAGATACAGTCACAACAGCTGCTGCAGTCACAACTGGCGGTGGCGCGCGTCGACGATCGCATCGTCGCCGTGGATGGAGACATCCACACCACCCGCAGTGAACTCAGCCGCTGGCTCGGCGCCGCTGCCTGGCGCCATATCGACAGGTCGCTGCCCCACTGGACGGGTCTCGAGCAGTGGCTGGCATCTGTGTCGTTGCCCATACAGGCGGATGCCATCGCCGGCCACCCGGCACTGCTGGCGGCGGAGGCAGAAGTCTCTGCGCGGGGAGCGGAAGTGGCCCTGGCGCGGGAGGCCTACAAGCCCCAGTGGAGCCTCGAGGTCTCCTACGGCCAACGGGAGTTGACGCCACTCAGTGACGGCAGTGACCTGGCCAGTGCCACCGTTTCCTTCGACCTGCCACTGTTTACCGGTAAACGCCAGGACAAGCGCCTGGCCTCGGCCCAGGCACGGGAAGGGGCCGGTATCCTGGCGCGCCAGAACCTGCAGCTGGCCCTGGTCGCAGGCCTTAGCGCCGCTACCACCAATGCGCGCAGCCTGGCCCAGCGCCGGCAGCTGTATCAGCACTCTCTTCTCGACGAGGCGGAAGCCACCGCCGCCGCGGTGCTGCGCGGCTACGCCAGCGACACCACCGACCTGGACGCAGTGATCGATGCCCGCCTGGATGTTATCGAGGCGCAGATCAATGCGGTGCGACTGGATTACGGCTACTACCGGGCGCTGGCGCAGGTGCGCTACTTCCTGGCACAGACACAAGTTCCGGCAAGTAAGTAAACGAATTGATTTGCCGGCCAAACTGGCGCCGGCACTAAGGAATACCGATATGAAAACGAGCCTGTTATCTGCCGTCACAGCACTGTTTGGGCTGGCTGCGGGCTGGTGGATCGCCGGGAGCCGCGACTCCGGCGCACCAGCTGACAGCGGTGAACGCGAAGTGGCCTACTGGGTCGCCCCCATGGATTCCAGTTTTCGCCGCGATGCCCCCGGCAAATCCCCCATGGGTATGGCACTGGTTCCGGTCTACGAAGACGAGCAGGGGGCCATGGCGGAGGCACCCGGCACAGTGCGCATACCCCCGCAGGTGCAACAGAACCTGGGGGTGCGCACAGACACTGCCACACGGGAACACCTATCACCGCGCCTGCAGACAGTCGGGCTGGTAGGGCTGGACGAGCAATACATGCAGCAACAGCACAGCCGCCTGAGCGGCTGGGTACAGCGCACCTGGGTCAAGGCGGTGGGGGACAGGGTGCGCGCCGGCCAGCCGCTACTGGGGCTCTATTCACCGGAACTGGTCACGGCCCAGAGAGAGCTGGTGGCGGCGGTAGAGAGCGGCAACCGCATCCTGCTGGAAGCCACCCGCGAGCGACTGCGCAACCTGGGCATCCCCCGCGAGCAAATAGAGCGAGTAGAGGCCTCCGGAGAGGTGAGTGACACCCTCACTCTCTATGCCGAGGCCAGCGGCTATGTGGATACCCTGGGCATTCGCGAAGGCATGTATATCACTCCGGCCACCGCCTTGATCTCGGTGGGGCCACTCTCCACTGTCTGGGTGGAAGGCCAGGTATTTCCCCGCGAGGGCCAGCAGGTACAGGAGGGTGCCGGGGTTGAGGTCACCGCCGACATAGATCCCGCCAGACGCTGGCAGGGCCGTATCCTGCAGGTACTGCCGGGCCTGGACGAGCAGACCCGCACACTGACCGTGCGGGTGGCGGTGGACAACCCGGACCAGTTGTTGCGCCCCGGCATGTTCGTGGGTCTGCAACTGGACGGCCCCGAGGTAGAGGCGCTCACGGTACCCCGCGCTGCGCTGATCCGCACCGGCACCATGGATCGCGTAGTCATGGCTCTGGGCGGCGGCAATTTCCGCTCCGTGCGGGTACGCGCGGGACGCGAGTTCGGCGACCGGATTGAAATTCTTCAGGGTCTGCAGAGCGGCGACCGGGTAGTGACCTCGGCGCAGTTCCTGATCGACTCGGAATCCAGCGTCAGCGCCGACCTGGAGCGCATCGCGCAGCCGTCGGATTCGCTGCAGCCCTGGGTCACGGCGCAGGTGTTGAGCATGCCCGACGACAACCACTATGCGCGGCTCCAGCACGGCGCGGTACTGGAGTGGAACTGGACCCCGATGACAATGGGCTTTTTTGTCGCCCAAACGGCCCGCCCGGTGCTGCGACAGGCACTGGAGACCGGCGGCAATGTGATGGTGCAGTTGCGCCGGCGCGACGACGGCAAATATGAAGTGATTTCAGCCCGGAGCGGTGACGGCGCCGGCAGCCCGGCACCGAGTGCCGATGACCCGATGATGGGGACATCCATTTCCGGCGACCCGGGAACTATGCAGGAGCACAGGGACGGGAACCACATGGGGGGCCAGCAGTAATGATCACCCGCATAATTTACTGGTCGCTGGCCAACCGGGCCCTGGTACTGATGGCCGCAGTGGCACTCGCCGTGGGCGGCCTGTACAGTCTGCGGCACACGCCGGTGGACGCATTGCCGGACCTGTCCGATGTGCAGGTCATTATCAAGACCCACTATGCGGGCCAGGCGCCCCAGGTGGTGGAGGACCAGATCACCTACCCTCTCACCACCGCCATGCTATCGGTGCCCGGCGCTGTAACCGTGCGCGGCTATTCGTTCTTCGGCGACTCCTACGTCTATATCATTTTCGACGACGGCGTGGATCTGTACTGGGCCCGTTCACGGGTGCTGGAGTATCTGAGCCAGGTGGCCACACAGTTGCCACCGGGCGCCAACCCGGAACTGGGCCCAGACGCCACCGGCGTGGGCTGGATCTACAGTTACACCCTGGTGGACCGCAGCGGCCGCCACGATCTGGCCCAGTTGCGCACCCTGCAGGACTGGTTTCTGAAATACGAGCTGCAGACACTGCCCGGCGTGGCGGAAGTGGCGACGGTGGGCGGCATGGTCCGTCAGTACCAGGTACAGGTGGACCCACTGCGCCTGCGGGCCTACAACCTGGACCTGGCCACTATCGAGCGCGCCATCAGTCGGGGTAACCACGAAGCCGGCGCCTCGGTAATCGAGATGGGCGAGGCGGAGTATATGGTGCGCGCCAGCGGCTATCTCCAGGGTATCGACGACCTGAAGCAGTTGCCCCTGGGAGTCAGTGACAGCGGCACCCCGCTGCTGCTGCAGGACGTGGCCGATATCACCACAGGCCCGCAGATGCGCCGCGGTATCTCCGAACTGAACGGCGAAGGTGAGGCAGTGGGCGGCGTGGTGGTGATGCGTTTCGGCGAAAACGCCCGCGCGGTGATCAAGGGCGTCTCTGAGCGCCTCGACGAACTGCGCCGCAGCCTGCCGGAAGGGGTGGAGATAGTACCCACCTACGACCGCAGCAACCTGATTGACAGTGCGGTGGACAACCTCAGCCACAAGCTGCTGGAAGAGTTCATCGTGGTGGCGCTGGTGTGTGCCCTGTTCCTGTTCCACCTGCGGTCGTCCCTGGTGATCGCCATCAGCCTGCCGCTGGGCATTCTAGGCGCCTTCGCAGTGATGCGCCTGCAGGGGATCAACGCCAATATCATGAGCCTGGGGGGCATCGCCATCGCTATCGGCGCCATGGTGGACGGTGCCATCGTCATGATAGAAAACCTGCACCGGCACCTGGAGCGGGACAAACACGCCGGCTCCCTGTCTGAGCAGGCCCACTGGCAACTGGTGGGGCGCGCTGCGGCAGAGGTGGGGCCACCACTCTTCTTCAGCCTGCTGATTATCACCCTGAGCTTCCTGCCGGTATTCGCACTGGAGGGCCAGGAGGGCCGATTGTTTGCGCCATTGGCCTACACCAAGACCTATGCCATGGCGGTAGCCGCAGGTCTCGCCATTACGCTGGTGCCGGTGCTGATGGGCTACTGCGTGCGCGGCCGTATCCGCCCGGAACAGGCCAATCCGGTCAACCGGGGGGTGACTTTCCTGTACCGCCCGGTACTGGACCTGGCACTGCGGTTTCCCCGCTCGGTGATCTCCATAGCACTGCTCTTGCTACTGAGCAGCCTCTACCCTCTGTCCAAGCTCGGCAGTGAATTTATGCCGCCCCTGGACGAGGGCGACCTGATGTATATGCCCAGCACCTATCCGGGGCTCTCCATCGGCAAGGCGCGGGAACTCTTGCAACAGACCGACAAAATGATCAAGGGGGTCCCGGAAGTGGCCCAGGTATGGGGCAAGATAGGCCGGGCCGACACCGCCACCGACCCGGCACCACTGACGATGATGGAAACCATTGTGCGTTTTAAACCGCGCGACCAGTGGCGCCCGGGTATGACCAAGGAGAAGTTGCGCGCAGAGCTGGATGCCGCGGTGCAGATTCCCGGTGTGGCCAATGTGTGGGTCATGCCCATCAAGACCCGTATCGATATGCTCGCCACCGGGATCAAGACGCCCGTCGGCATCAAAGTGGCCGGCCCGGACCTGCACAAGATAGAGGATATCGGCAAGCGCCTGGAACAGGTGCTGCCCCAGGTGCAGGGTACCGCATCCGTCTACGCCGAACGGGTGGAGGGGGGTCGCTACCTGGATATCGATATCGACCGGGCCCGCGCCGCGCGTTTCGGACTGAATATCGACGACGTACAGGCGGCGATCGAGACTGCGGTTGGCGGCCGGCAGGTCGCCGAAACCGTGGAAGGACTGGAGCGCTACCCGGTCAACCTGCGCTATCCGCAGGACTGGCGCGACTCCCCGGAGCGTCTGCGGACACTGCCGCTGGTGGCTCCCAACGGCAACCACCTGACCCTGGGCGACGTCACCCAAATCTCAGTGCAGGATGGACCGCCGATGATCAAGACCGAGAATGCGCGCCCTAACGGCTGGGTGTATATCGATATCGCCGGGCGCGACCTGGGTTCCTGGGTCGCGGAAGCACAGCAACTGGTGGCCGAAAGCGTGACCCTGCCACCGGGTTATTCGCTGATCTGGTCGGGCCAATACGAGTATCTGCAGCGGGCGCAGCAGCGGCTGGGACTGCTGCTACCGCTGACCCTCGCCATCATAGTGCTGCTGCTCTACCTCAGCTTTCGCCGTTTCACCGAAGTGCTGGTGATCATGGGCAGCCTGCCGGCAGCGCTGATCGGCGGCCTGTGGCTGCTGTACTGGCAGGGGTACAACCTTTCGGTGGCGGTGGGCGTGGGCTTTATCGCTCTGGCAGGGGTAGCGGTGGAAATCGGCGTGATCATGCTGGTCTATCTGAACCAGGCCTGGGGGGCGGCGCAGGCAAGGGCTGCGGAAGCCGGTACCCGCACCGGGCTGGCAGACCTGCGCCAGGCGATCCGTATCGGTGCGGGACAGCGTATGCGCCCGGTGCTGATGACCACCGCCACGGTATTTATCGGTCTGATTCCGGTAATGCTCGGCGGAGGCGTCGGCTCCGAGGTGATGAAACGCATCGCCGCCCCAGTGGTGGGCGGCATGGTCAGCGCCATGCTGCTGACCCTGGTGCTGTTGCCGGCGATTTACTATCTGTGGAAGCGGCGGGGACTGTAGGGTACCCGCCCTGATAATGTGTCCCTGATTTCCGGCATGCTGCTGCAAAAGTATTTTTCAACAGGCCCTAGGAAGACAGCAGCCCCGGCAACCAGGTGGCCAGCGCTGGCCAGTAGGCCAGCAGGCACATCATCAGCAGTTGAATCGCGATAAAAGGCATTACGCCGCGGTAGATGGCACCGGTGGACACCTCTTGCGGCGCTACCCCGCGCAGGTAGAAAAGCGCAAAACCAAAGGGCGGCGTCAGGAACGAGGTCTGCAGATTGATCGCAATCATGATGCCCAGCCATACCGGGTCCACCCCCATGGCCAGCAGCACCGGTCCCACTATTGGCACCACGACGAAAGTGATCTCGATAAAATCGAGAATAAATCCCAGCAGAAAAATCGCCAGCATCACCAGCAGGGTGGCACTAAAAACACCGCCCGGCAGGCTGTTGAAAAAGCCGGTTACCAGCTCCTCGCCCTGGTAGCCGCGAAACACCAGGGAAAACAGCGAAGCGCCGATAAGGATGGCAAATACCATCGCCGTCACCTGCAGGGTACTGCGGCCCACTTCCCCCGCCCTGGTCCAGTTCAGCGCACCGCGGCTGGCGGCCAGCAGCCCCGCACCCAGGGCGCCCACCGCCGCGGCTTCGGTGGGGGTGGCAGCGCCGCTGATAATGGAGCCCAGCACTAGTACCATCAGCGCAATGGGCGGCGCCAGGCTGGCGACAATCCGGTAAAAATCCACCGTCTCCTCAGTGGCGCTGGCAACCGCCGGGCGCCCGCGCCGGGCGATCAACAACAGATAGAGAATGTAACCCAACACCAGCAGCAGCCCCGGCACTATGGCGCCGACGAACAGGTCCCCCACACTCACCGGTTGCGGGTTAAAGATACCGGCGGACAACTGCGCCTGCTGATAGGCATTGGACAGGGTATCGCCCAACAACACCAGGGCGATGGAGGGGGGAATAATCTGCCCGAGAGTGCCGGTGGCGCAGATGGTACCGGTGGCCAGGGTGGGCGAATAACCCCGCTTGAGCATGGTGGGCAGCGACATCAACCCCATGGTAACTACGGTGGCGCCGACGATACCGGTACTGGCAGCGAGCAGGGCGCCCACTACCACCACCGAAACCGCCATGCCCGAGGGCACCCGGGAAAATACCCTGGCCAGGTTGACCAGCAGCTCCTCGGCGATCCTGGCTCGCTCCAGCATGACCCCCATCAGCACGAACAGCGGCACCGCCATCAGGGTACCGTTTTGCATGATGCCGTACAGCCGGTCCGGGAAGGCCCGCAACAATTCCGGGTCGAAGACACCGCCGACTATACCCAGCCCCGCCGCCAGCAGCGCCGTGCCCCCCAGGGTGAAAGCTACCGGATAACCGAACATCAGCGCCGCGCACACAGCGAAAAACATCAGCGCGGGAACCAGCTCCATCATACCCCCGCCTCCTCCACCTGGGTCGCGGCCGGGGACGGCGACCGCCTCTGCGGGGCCTGTTGCAACTCTAACTGCACCAGGGTATTTATCGCCCGCCCCAGCTGCGCCAGTCCCTGCAGTGCCAGGGTCGCCGCCGCCAGTGGCAGCAGGCTCTTCAACAGATAGACTCCGCCCAAGCCATCGGCGCTGGCACTGGCCTCGTGCACCGCCCAGCTGGCGGCGGCGAACTGCCAGCCGCCAACCAGGATAAAGGCGCACAGCGGCAGCAGGAACACCAGTGTCCCCACCGCATCCACCCAGGCCCTGCCGCGTTCACCCATACGGCGGTAGAAGACGTCCACCCGCACATGGGCGCCGGTGCGCAGGGCATAGGCGAGACCCAGCAGGAAGACAACCCCGTGCAGGTAAATGACGGAATCCTGCAGGGCCACGGAGCCGCTGTTGAAACCGTACCGCAGCGCCACAACGGCGCTCTGCAGCAACACCATCGCCAGGGTAAACCAACCCAGCACGAAGCCGGTGGCGTCCGCCAGCCAATCGAGGCGGTGTGTCCATCGCAATAGGGGGGAAATGGGAGATTGTCTCATCACATCTTATAGTTTTTTCCAGGACCCAAGCGTACCCGCTGGGACACAGGGGCGCCAGAGGGCATCCGGCGGCGACTGTAATTTTTTTGTCATCTTTCCTTCATAGAATCGTCACCCACTGTTCATAGCATCGCCGCGTGAAACCTATCCAAACACTGGAGCTATCAATGACCAAGCGAATTTTGGCCGCCTCCCTGGCCACTCTGACCATTGCAGCATCTCAGGCGGCCATGGCTGCTCGCGACCATATCAGTATCGTCGGCTCGTCCACCGTATACCCCTTCACCACTACGGTCGCCGAGCGCTTTAGCCGCAGCACCCAGTTCAAGACCCCGGTGGTGGAGTCCACCGGTACCGGCGGCGGCATGAAGCTGTTTTGCCAGGGCGTGGGCGAAACCACCGCCGACGTCACCGGAGCTTCCCGCCGCATCAAGGAATCCGAGCTAAAAACCTGTAACGACAATGGCGTGGATGTGGTGGAAGTGCAAGTGGGCTACGACGGAATCGTACTGGCGAACGCCAAGGGCGCCGACCCGCTGCAACTGACCCGCAAGGACATTTTCCTGGCGCTGGCCAGGGAGGTACCCAACCCCGACGGCTCCGAAACCCTGGTTGCCAACCCCTACAAGACCTGGAAGGACGTCAACCCGGCTCTGCCCGCGATGAAGATCGAAGTCCTGGGCCCACCCCCCACTTCCGGCACCCGCGATGCCTTCGCCGAACTGGCGATGGAGGGCGGTTGTAAGAAATTTGACTGGATTGCGGCGAAAAAGAAACAGGACAAAAACGCCTACAAGGCTATCTGTCACACAGTCCGTGAAGACGGTGCCTATGTAGAAGCCGGCGAGAATGACAATCTGATCGTGAACAAACTGGTGGCCAACCCCGATGCGCTGGGCATCTTCGGTTTCAGCTTCCTGGATCAGAACGCCGACAAGGTACAGGGCTCAGTGATCGAGAATCACAAGCCGACTTTTGAATCCATCGCCGAACAGAGCTACCCGGTATCCCGCCCGCTGTTCATCTATGTGAAGAAAGCCCACATAGACGTGATTCCGGGGATGAAACAGTTCCTGGCCGAGTTCACCAATGAGCGCGCCTGGGGCGAAGACGGTTACCTGGCCGACAAGGGTATGATCCCCCTGTCCACCACCCGGCGCCAGGAGGTTGCCACCAATGTGCGCAAGATGAATGCCCTGACCAATCTCGCGATCAAGGAATAACAGGGAGAACTGAGTTAAAAGGGTGACAGGCCAAGCCCCTGGGTCTTGGCCTTTTCATTTTGGTTTCACCCAAGACCCGCCGACTCAAACCAGTAAAGCGCCCGCGCGCAAACGCCATTTACCGCTGCAAAGCCTGCAAAAAGTCCGGATAATGCCGGCGGAATATAAAGAGCGCTCTGTCCATGCAAACCCCGACCTTATTTGCCCTGTTGTTGCTGCTGGTCCTGGTGGCCTACGGCACCGGTGTCAGCCGCGCCCTGGCAGCGGCGCGCAGCAGGGGTGGTGTGCGCCATCTGGCATCCCTGCCCGGTTACTACGGCACCCACATAGCACTCTGGTGCGGCCTGCCGGCCCTTCTCCTGTTGAGCGCCTGGCTGCTGTTTGACGACGCCATCCTCCGCGCACTGGTAATGCACTCCATTCCCGACAAACCCGACACTGTCGCCGGGCGCGACCTGCTGTATGCCCAGGTGCAGAACCTGGCGGCGGGAAACCTGTTCGGGCAGGCATCGGCGGAAGTGCAGGCGGCTGCGGCAAAACTCACCAGCCTGCGCGGCACCGCGCAGACACTGCAGACTGTCATAGTGCTGATTTTATCCCTGGGCCTGGGGATTTACGCCCTGCTGCGCTTTTCGCCGGAACTGCGGGCGCGGGAAAAGGTGGAGCGGGTGCTGCGGATCATACTGGTTGGCTGCGCCTCTGCCGCCATCTTCACCACCGTTGGCATTCTGCTGTCGGTACTGTTCGAATCCCTGCGCTTCTTCCAGTCGGTGCCGCTGACGGAATTCCTGTTTGGACTGCACTGGAGTCCGCAGATGGCACTGCGGGAGGACCAGGTGGGCTCCAGTGGGGCCTTTGGTGCTGTGCCGCTGTTTACCGGTACCCTGATGGTGTCCGCCATCGCCATGCTGGTGGCGGTTCCC
Source organism: Microbulbifer discodermiae (assembly GCF_040742695.1). NCBI lineage: Bacteria > Pseudomonadati > Pseudomonadota > Gammaproteobacteria > Cellvibrionales > Microbulbiferaceae > Microbulbifer > Microbulbifer discodermiae. The sequence continues at coordinate 68,277 of NZ_JBFLAB010000022.1, forward strand.
GTCGGCCTGATGTCCGCTATCTACCTAGCTGAGTACGCCAGCAAGCGGGTGCGCGCAACGGCCAAGCCGGTTCTGGAAATACTCGCCGGTGTTCCCACAGTGGTTTACGGCTTTTTCGCCGCGCTGACGGTGGCGCCCTTTGTTCGCGACCTGGCCACCGCTATGGGCCTGCAGGCTTCCAGCGAAAGCGCGCTGGCGGCGGGCCTGGTGATGGGGGTGATGATTATCCCCTTCGTGTCCTCCCTATCCGACGACGTCATCAACGCCGTACCGCAATCCCTGCGCGACGGTTCCCTGGGCCTCGGCTCCACCCGTTCCGAGATGGTGCGCAAAGTGGTGATTCCAGCCGCACTGCCGGGTATTGTCGGCGGAGTACTGCTGGCGGTCTCCCGCGCCATCGGCGAGACCATGATTGTGGTGATGGCTGCAGGTCTGGCCGCCAACCTCACCGCCAACCCGCTGGAATCGGTCACCACGGTCACGGTACAGATAGTGACCCTGCTGGTGGGGGACCAGGAGTTTGACAGCCCCAAAACCCTGGCCGCATTCGCCCTGGGCCTGATGCTGTTCCTGTCCACTCTAGTGCTGAACTTTATCGCCCTGCACGTAGTGAAAAAATATCGGGAACAGTATGACTGATCTGACTCAGGCAGAAGTGCGCGCACGTATCGAGCGACGTCTCGCCAGCCGCCACCGCAAGGAAAAACTGTTTCGCGGCCTGGGTATCGGCAGTATCGCCTTCGGCGTGCTGGCGGTACTGATACTGTTTACCGACATTATCGGTAAGGGCAGTGACGCCTTTGTGCAGACCGCCATCGAACTGCAAATCAGCTACGATCCGGCGGTTCTGGGCATAGACACCGTGGATGACGCCAGCCTCGCCGCGGCCAACTTCACCGGTGTGATTCGCCAGTCGCTGCGCCAGCGCTTCCCGGAAGTCACCGGTCGCAGTGACCGGCGCGAACTCTATCGGCTGGTGTCCACCGGTGCCCCCTTTACGCTGCGTGACCGGCTGCAGGCCGACCCGGAACTCCTCGGCCAGACCGAGCGGGTGTGGCTGGCCGCGGACGACGATGTGGACACCTATGTCAAAAGCCTCGCTGAGAGCAGAGAGGGGTTTCGCGGCCGCACCTCCGACCGGATGGCGGACTGGATTGCACAGCTGCGCGACAGCGGTGAGTTGAAAAAACGCTTCAACACCACCTTTTTCACCAACGGCGATTCCCGCGAGCCGGAGCAGGCGGGGATTCGCGCCGCCCTGATGGGGTCCCTGCTGACCCTGCTGGTGACACTGGCGCTGTCCTTCCCGATCGGTGTGGCCGCGGCCATCTACCTGGAGGAGTATGCACCGAAAAATCGCTGGACCGACCTGATTGAGGTCAACATCAACAACCTCGCTGCCGTGCCATCCATTGTGTTTGGCCTGCTGGGCCTGGCAATCTTCATCAACTTTTTCGAGCTGCCCCGCTCAGCGCCCCTGGTGGGTGGACTGGTGCTGACGCTGATGACGCTGCCCACCATCATCATCTCCAGCCGCGCGTCGCTGAAGTCGGTGCCCCCGTCCATCCGCGAAGCCGCCATGGGCATGGGAGCCTCCCGTATGCAGGTGGTGTTCCACCATGTGCTGCCGCTGGCCATGCCCGGTATGCTCACCGGTGCCATTATCGGCATGGCCCAGGCCCTAGGCGAAACGGCGCCGCTGCTGATGATCGGTATGGTGGCTTTTATCGTCGACGTGCCGCACAGTATTACCGATCCCGCCACCGTACTACCGGTGCAGATCTTTCTCTGGGCCGACAGCCCCGAGCGCGCTTTCGTGGAGCGCACCTCCGCCGCCATTATGGTGCTGCTGGGTTTTTTGATCCTAATGAACGCCAGTGCAGTGCTGTTGCGCAAGAAACTCGAGCGCCGCTGGTAACGGCTGATAAACTGGAACTGACCCTATGACTAGTATGATGACTCTGGATGCCGGCCAGGCGGCGCAAGCCAAAACGGTGGAGCGAACAACTACTGTGGACACCAATGCCAGAGTCGGCGAGACAGTCGGCCAACCAACCTGTGACGACGCCAAGCTGCGCATGCGCAAGGTCAATGTCTTCTACGGCGATACCCAGGCAATTCACGAAGTGAGCCTGGACATAGGCCGCAACCAGGTGGTGGCCATGATCGGTCCCTCCGGCTGCGGCAAGTCCACCTTTCTGCGCTGTCTCAACCGCATGAACGACACCATCGAAGGTTGTCGTGTCGAAGGGGAGCTGACACTGGACGGAGAACCCATTTACGGCCCCAAGGTGGACGTGGTGCCTCTGCGCGCAAGAGTCGGCATGGTGTTCCAGAAACCCAACCCCTTCCCCAAATCCATTTACGACAATGTCGCCTATGGACCGAAAATCCACGGCATCGCCAACCGCCGCGCGGAACTGGATGAGATTGTCGAGAACAGCCTGCGCCGGGCCGGATTGTGGAACGAGGTCAAGGACCGCCTGGGCAAACCGGGCACAGGCCTGTCCGGGGGGCAGCAGCAGCGATTGTGCATCGCCCGCGCCATCGCCGTGAGCCCCGAGGTCATCCTTATGGACGAACCCTGCTCGGCCCTGGACCCCATCGCCACCGCGCGTATTGAAGAGCTGATCGACGAGTTGCGCAAGAACTACACCATTGGGATAGTCACTCACTCGATGCAGCAGGCGGCCCGCGTCAGCCAGCGCACCGCTTACTTCCACCTGGGCCACCTGATCGAAGTCAACGACACCGAGACAGTGTTCACCAATCCACAGCACGAGCTGACCGAAGCCTATATCACCGGCCGTTTCGGTTGATTCCCTGGGCTACACTTGCGCGAACAGAAGCGAACAGACTATGGACATGCATTTCGATCAACATATATCCCGCCAGTTCAACGAGGATCTCGAGAGCATCAAGACCGAGATGCTGGAAATGGGCGGCCAGGTTGCCCGCCAGGTGGCGGACGCAGTGGAATCACTGGCCAATGCGGACAGTGAGCTGGCGGAGCGGGTCCTGCGTATCGAGGAGGAGATCGACACGCGGGAAATGGCCATCGACGAGCACGCCACGCTGATCATTGCCAAGCGCCAGCCCGCCGCCTCCGACCTGCGCATGGTGATGTCGGTTATTCGTATTGCCCGCGACCTGGAACGCATCGGGGACGAGGCCAGTAAAATCGCCAAACTGGCGATTGCCCTGACGGAAGAGGGCAGCGCGCCGCGCGGTTACACGGAAATCCGCCACATCGCCAATGCGGTGCGCAAGATGCTCAACGACGCGCTCGACGCCTACACGCGTTTCGATGTCCGGGCCGCCATGAGTACTCTGGCAGAGGATGAACAGGTGGATATGGACTACCGCAGCGCCCTGCGCGAGCTGGTCACTTACATGATGGAAGATCCCAGAAGTATTTCCCGCGTGATCAATGTTCTCTGGACTCTGCGCTCACTGGAGCGGATCGGTGATCACGCCAAAAATATCTGCGAGCAGGTGGTCTATCTGGTGGAGGGCGCGGATATCCGCCATGGGCACCGGGAAAACCTGCGCAACCTGTAAGCGCCGTGAGCCAATGACAAGGCCGCCCCTGGCGGCCTTTTTTATTACCCCGAAAACTTTTATCCCGGCAACCTATTGGATCGCCGAGTCAATAAACAGGTTGCCGGGTTAATATTGGAGCATCCTTTATGAAAACAGGGAGCAGCAGCTGGTGCAATATATCTTTGAGATCCGAATCAAGGAAGGGCACAGCGCCGAGGAATACGCCGCTATCTGGGTACGAGCGTCCAAACTCATACAGAGGGCACCGGGCGCACTTGGCACGGAACTCAGGCGCTGTATCGGCGATCCCAACCGGCTGATCGCCATCGCCAGCTGGGAGAGCAAGGCGCACCGGGACGCCATGGAGGCGCAACACGATCCGCAAATCGATCATATCATTCGCAGTGCCGCCCCCTTTGTGGAAGTGCGGCCCATAGGGGAGTTTGAGCGTCCCGAGTGGCTGGTAAAGCCGTCGGCCAGCGCAAACTGAACGCAATTCGCCACCGGGCACCCGCTGCATCGGCACCACTCCGTCCATTCATTTGCCATTCAGGAAAAATCCTTACTATCAGCTCCTCCAATGGGAACCACGATCTAACAAGGAAATCGCAATGAAGTTCAAAATTGTCGCCCTGCCCCTCATAGTATGTGCCGCTTCCGCAGCTGCCGAGAGTTATCAGTCCATCACCAATGCCCAATACACCAACAATGAATTCTCGACTTCCGACCGTAGTGTGGATATTGATGAATTTGATCTGGATACCACTTACTACTTTGCTCCCAGAGAGGCTCTGGGCCCGCTGAAGGAGTTCGACTACATCAACAAAATCACCAAGATTTCTGCTGGCTACAGTTATCTGGACTTCCCTGACGACGATGCGAATGCTGTGGGTGTCGGTGGCGAGTACTTTGCAACCAATAGTTTTGTGGTTGGCGGCGGCATCGTGAATATCGACGAAACCAACCTTTACAACGCCTCTGTGGGCTATCTGTTTTCCCCAAACTTCCTGCTGAGCGTGGAGCGCACCCAGTGGGAAGACAATGACGCTGACTATTTGTTCAATGCGCGCTACAACCACCAATTGAGTGACAGCGGCTATATCGGTTTCGACTTCTCAACGGATGACGACTTGGAAAGTCGCACCCTGTCTTCCAAGCTCTTTAAAGATCTGGGCGGCGAAACCTGGATTACTGCCAGTGCCAGCTTTACCAGCCATGATGATTTTGACGACTACTGGAAGCTGGGCACCGAGTACTATTTCAGCAGGGAAACTTCTGTTTTTGCCGACTATGATCGGGGCGAAAATTTCGGAGTCGGGGTTTCCCACTTCTTTAACCGCAATATCTCCGGCAAGCTAGCCTACAACACTGGCAGCGATACTGCCGGTATAGTGAGCTACAATGCCGGTGGCGGTGTCGACGTTGATACGTTCCTGCTGGGCCTTACGGTGCAACTCTAAACGCCGCCATTTTCGACGATATCCCAGGGCCGCTTAAAGCGGCCCTTTTTACCAGTGACTGCAAATAAGAACCTATCGCTCCCAGCAGGGTTCCATCGACGGAACAGTTTCAGGCATACGCAATTATCCGTTTCGTAACAGATCATTAAGTATGCGCTCAACTAAGCTTTCTCGGTGCAAACCAGCCTTCTATCCCTGTGAATCATCTCCAGTAGACTGTGCCAATGCAATATTTGCGACCGCGATACTGTGTAAAGCGAAATGCAGTATAGATTTTGAGCTACACCCATAACTCCGCCAACAACATTTGGCGATGTACTTAACTGGACAAACTATAGCTCTCCATTGACACTAAAATCACCCTAATTCGTACGGGCTATAGACAACTGTTATTCCGGCCACATAGTTTTATGCGTCATCAGTCAACCCTGGAGGTACGCTTGCACCCCTGGCAGCAACTGTTTGGGCTGAAATAGAGAAAATTGACACCAATCAGCACAGCATTCGCCAAAACTCTCCCCTCATTCAGCTCCCATTCAGCAAGCCCCATTACCTTAAAAACCTCCATGAAATCTGTACATAAGTATGTTGCAAATATTACAGGTGGTTGCAAAGGAATCGTTTAACCATTTCAAACTAGGGAAGGCTTACCATGAAAGCAAATTATACCGCTTGGACCATAACCAGCTTGTTATTTACCATAGGTTTATTAAATCTCGTGCATGCAACCGAAATAAATAGTAACGACGCCACTTTCCAGCTTAAAACAAATAAAAATAACTCCCCAATAGTTAAACCTGCTGCCAGATGCGCAATAGATCAAGCAGTTAAAAAAACTATGCAGGATCATGGAATTCCCGGTATGGCTATTGCCATAGTCACCAAACCGGAAAAGCCAAATATATGGTCTAAAGGGTATGGAATCAAAAACCTGCAGGATGGCGGAGAAGTAACCCAAGATACAGTTTTTTGGTTAGGGAACCTCTGAAAAACTGCTCCAGTCTGGCATAATTTACCCCATTTCCAACATACACAGATTCAATCATGAGCCAACTGACCTTCGCCGAAGCCGAATACACTATCAAGAAACGCAAAACACGGCGCGAACTGTTCCT
>NZ_JBFLAB010000023.1:0-73655 GCF_040742695.1 Microbulbifer discodermiae
GCCGCTGGCAACACCATCAGCGTCGACGGAGGACAGCAGCAGTACAGCTACAACCACGCCAACCGCCTCAAAACCTATACCGAAGGCGGCACACTCAAAGGTACCTACTACTACAACGCCATCGGCCAGCGGGTACGCACCGACAAGGCCCAGGACGCGTTGCTGCACTATAACCTCAGCGGCGAATATCTCGGTGAAACCCAAATCGCCACCAACGGCACCGACATCCAGAGCCGGATTGACTATATCTACCTGGACACCATGCCGGTCGCACAGATCGAGGTCACTTACAACAATGGCCAGGTACAGGGCACCACTCTGACCTATCTGCACACTGATCACCTCAATACCCCGCGCATTGGTACCAACAGCAGCGAAGCCATTGTCTGGCGCTGGGACAGCGATGCCTTTGGGCGCACGGCACCGGATACCGACCCGGACAACGATACCAATCCGACCACGGTCAACCTGCGTTTTTCGGGGCAGATCCAGGGAGAGGAGGCACCGCACTACTATAACTACTTCAGGGATTACGACCCAAGTACCGGGCGCTACCTCCAGAGTGATCCGATTGGACTGGATGATGGGCCCAATACTTACGTTTACACCGGAAACAGTCCGGTGGTTTATTTCGATCCGGATGGGCTGAGTAAAAGGGCTGGCAATGGTTTTTCCAATGTTAGCTCAAATTTACAGTCCGCCCGCAATGCACAGGCAACGTCTCTGATTAACCAAATCAGACAAATTGACCCCGCGTTTCGATACCCTCTGGCATCCCCCTCCGGACAGGGACAGCCTACAAATTATTCCCGGCAAAACCTACTTGAGTTAGGACAGTTCCTGCATAACGCCCAGAGCGCGGGATTCTGTGGACCTGGAGCTGCAAACTTCACCTTTCCAAGAGGTCCGGGCGCAGCATTTGGTCCATTGCCACCCAGGTATATCAATGTAACCAGGTGGGCAAACTCATCAGAAATACCATTGTGGTTGCAAACCGGGGGGGCGAGTGTACCTTTGGGAGTTGGAGCAAATGGCAGGGTCTATGTGACCCGGCAAGGTGCTCCCAAACCCATCGGGACAGGAGGCAATCAGATTAGCTTTGCGGTACCACAGTCCGTCTTGCAACTGACAGGAAAGCCCGGCTGGTACCAGATAATACAGCCAGCCAGTAACGCGCCTATACACAACACCTTTATTATTTCGCCATCAAATTGATGCAGGAATCCCCTGTGGAAAAAATCAGTATTTCAAAAGAATACGGAATAATCATCAGGAAGTCTGCCTTAGAAAAATATGAAGTGACACCCACTATACTATTTGACGTTATGGAGACAGATGAATCACTGGGAGAAAATGAGGAACTGATTTCCTTTGGTCCTCACTTTGGTGCTGAGGCGTCTGACGAGCTATCCAGGCGGCTGGGCTCCCTTGGGCTGCGCTATATAGATGATTTCTTCGTTTTTTATGGCGATTTTCCAGACTGGGCCAAATTCTATATTTGCGAGGGGCCTCAGACTGCCAATAACGCTGTAATTGAATAAGTTGACGGGCAATGCGGCACAAGTTTGTGCCGCCCGCTCTGTAAAGGCCCGCGAAAGCGCTGAAATGCCAAACTATAATGCTTCAACAAGCACCAAATAGGCAGCTGTATTCCCCCATAGGCGCCGGCAGCGCTATTGGGGCCGCGGGTACCTCCCCACACCTTCCCGTTCAAATCGCTCAAGTTTGTCTTTTGCCTGGGGCAGCAGATCATAGACCGGTGGATTGTTGGAGATAAACCCAATCTTGAACTGAGGGGGATATACAACCAGCTTCCATACAAACAGGTTTTAAATTTTCGGGACAAGAAAACGGACTACTACTATTTTTCCACTTCATCCAGGTCGGCGCCTGCCAGAGAAGGCGCCAAACCAGTGCTTTCAGTCAATGCCCCTGCATTAGCGGCGCCTTCTCCGTCATCAGCGGCAATAAAGTCGATTTCCAGAGCCGCCTTTTCGGAAAAATAACGGGGAAATTCAGCCTTGATAGCCGGGGCCAGATTTTTGAACTCACCCACTTGTTTAACCAGGTTTCCCTTGCCACTGACCAGCTGGTTTTCTGCTTTGGTATAAGCCTCGGCGGCGGTATCCAGACCCTTCTTGATTTTCTCAAAGCTCCCCAGAAACGTATTCAGCTTTTTAAACACCGCCTCGGCTTTATTGGCCAGAGCGGCAGTATGTTTGTTCTGATCCTCGTAGCGCCACAGCTGGCGCACGATATTAAGGCTGGTAAGCAGGGTGGTTGGTGTCGCCACCAGTACATTGTTCTCAATGGCCTGCTGAAACAGGGTTTCATCGGCTTTCAACGCCTCGACAAAAGCGGACTCAATGGGAATGAACATAAAGACCATTTCCGGTGAGTTAAGGCCGGGCAGTTTGTAATAGTCCCTGTCTGCCAGTTCTTTGATGCGACTGCCGACCGCCTGCACATGCTCCTTCAAGGCCTGTGTCCGCTGCAATTCATCCTCGGCATTGACATAGCGGGTATAGGCATTCAGGGAGACTTTGGCATCGATGATCAGATGTTTATCCTGTGGCAGGTAGACCACAGCATCGGGGCGTTGGCGCCCCTCTTCGGTGGCGATGCTTACCTCCCGCTGATAGTCCTTGCCCTGCTGCAGGCCGGAGCGGTCGAGGACATTTTCCAGCACCAACTCCCCCCAATTGCCCTGCAGCTTTTTCTGGCCGCGAAGTGCAGTGGACAGTTGGTGGGCCTCCGCAGTGATTTTGTGGTTCAACTCCTTCAGCGATTCCAGCTCTTTCCTCAGTTCCCCCTGCTGTGTGGTTTCCCGATGATGGATCTCCTGCACTTCCTTTTTAAATCCGTCGATCGACTGCTGGAAGGGGTTCATCACCGAGGCGAGGCTGAGTTTGCTGCTCTCCTGCAGGGATTTTGATTTGGCCTCCAGGATCTCGTTGGAAAGTACCTTGAACTGCTCCGCCAGGCTTTCCTTTTGTCGCTCGAAATTGGCTACTTCCCGGGCGTGGCTGGCCTCCCTCTCGCCCTGTTCGGTTTGCAGCTGTGCATGGGCCTTGACCAGCTCCTGGTGCAGTCGCTGGAGATCCTCCTGTCGTTGCTTCTCGGCAGCCAGACGCTCTCCCTGTTCAGCGAACTGCTGCCGGGACTCCTCCAGCCGGCCCGCCAGCGATTCGGACTTTTTACCCTCCTGGGCAAGGCTCTCTTTCACGGCACTCACCAGGTTGCGCTCCCGCTTCAATTCCTCATCGGTGAGGGACATACGTTCACGAAGCTCCCGTACCTGTGCGGTCCGGGCCCGCAGCTCAGTGTGGGCGGATTCCAGCTGTTTTTCAGCGGAGTGGTGCTGCTGGCGCGCTTCGTCCAAGCTAGTACACAATGCAGCAAATTCATCCCTGTGCCGGCTCAGCTCGCTGTCCAGGCGTCGCTCTCCCGCCTGGGCGCTGGCCAGCTCTGCCTGTAGACGGCTCCCAATCACTTCTTTTTCGTGCAGTGCGGCGTTGAGTTGCTTGAATTCTGCCTGTGTTTGCTGGTCCCGGCTGTCCGCCTGCTCCAGACGCATATGGAGCCGGGCGGTTTTACGACTTTGTACCGCCATCGCCAGTACAAAGCCCAGGGCGACCAGAACCAGGCCAGCCGTTACAGCGATGGCGACAAATTCCGCTGTCCATTGGAAAGTTTGCATACTCACTCCTGTGACCGGGCTGGCCGGGGCTCAGCCGTTGAAAAATACTTCAGCCACACCTCAGTGTGGCGGCCCTGGGCCTGTCAGCGCGGCCGTCAGACGATCGCCAATTGGGCTTTCGACCCTAAAATCCCGTGCAAATATGCGGCGCCACAGCTATTTACAGAGCAAACACCGGATTTTGTCAGCTGGCGACATCCTGCCATGCCACCTCCAGTCGCCCGGGCTTTGCCTCAGAGTGTGACTATTTGGGTGTATCAAAGGCTAAATCACTGGGATGCAGGGTCGGAAGCTGAATAGGATTCTAACGGAAGGAGCGGTTGAAACAGAGTGTTGTCGCGGTGGTTTTTTCGGGACAGGCCAGCACAGGCACACGAGCCTGTACTCAGTGGCGCGAAAGATAGCATTATCCGAAGCGCCAAATGTAAAACACCCCCGAGGTTGCCCTTGGGGGTGTTTTAAAAGCGCCTCGGGAATCGCCTGTACGGCTTTCTCCCCGCGTGTTTTTCTTTTTGAAGATGGTGCCAGGGCGGGACCTGAAATAGACTCTAACTCGTTGATTTATGAGCATCCCTACCAAGCCCTGGAAACGATACCCTCAAAGATACCCCGCAGCAGACTTGCATAACTGGTTCAAATGACACACATCCCATTGCTCAATAAATAAACACTCAGTATTGATAATACTCTATTGTTGGTGCGACAAAATAAGCAACTCTCGAGCAACCGAGCAAAAAGCAACCCATCTCACCTTACCTAGCCTCACCGCAAATCCTTACAACCACCCAATATATTTACTTACAAGCGTGACACTCCGGTCGAACACACACCATTAAATAGCGACCAAGCCGCCCTACTGACTAAAATTCAACCAAAACAACTGCTCATGTGTTGATCAAGGCTGTCCCCCTGCGGTCCTGAGTTTTTTATCACCGGATGCTTGACAACATGTGGCTAGTACGAAAAAATCTTTCGCAGGCTAGCGCAGGCCTGGAAGCTCACATCCAAACCCTGTTGAGCGCAACCTAATTAACAAATTCTCAAAAGCATCTTTCCGGATGGCTTCGTATTTAAAGTGGGCTGCGGAGTTAACTATTCCCGAAGGACGCTATTATGAGCTCGACTTCCCCTTTTACCTGCGCATCTCCCTATTCGGTTTCTGAGGACCAACTCCTTTGGCACGCGCGTTATTTGTCGAAAATGTGTGGGCTTCAACTTCACGACGCGAGAGAGATGCTGGCATACCGCCACTTCTGCCGCAGCTGGCACCAATTGATTCGCCTCGCAAAAGAACAATTGCTCCCTATCGAAGCTTTCAACTCTCTACCTCACGCAGACGATGATCAAAGCGTAAGAATTAAAGAAAAGCTAAAGTGTTTACTGAGTGGGAACCATAGTGATCAGGTAAGTAACAGTTTGGGACCTCTAGAACCGGGCGCTATCGCACATACTATTTCGACCACGTCACTAGATAAGTTAACCCTCGAAGAGAGCTTCCTGCTTCTCAATTATTTCGAAACAAACCTTCCCGAAGTAAAGGTCGCCTCCACTGCGCAACTAATCGACTGCCTGACCTATCTCGACACAAGCATTACCAGCCAAATAAAATTTGACGGGTATAAAAACTTGCAGAGGGGGAATGTAGAAGACTGGCGCTTTCTCTTAGCCTATTACTACAACATTCGGACTTCTGGCAGCTGCATTGACTTGATAATTCGAGAGTGCGATTTATACCTTACACATCCTGCGGTTCCCTACTTACATGATCAAGCGCCGCTGTTTGAGTGCTCTTGGCTGCCCAAATATATCTGGGGATACATGCAAAAGATCATCAAACAACTAAAAGCACATAACTTCTCTGGGCGGATTCTACTCCAGCGAGTTAACACTACCGACCTATGCCCTCAAGGAGCCAAGGTGGCACCACTACGACTTGAGAGGTCAACCAATTTCACTAAACATTTTGTTGAGAATGGCGCCAAATTTGAACCACTGAAAGACCCAGACTACACATGGGGTCTCGCGATTCGCTTTTAATTACATCTTCAGCAACAAAACGAAAAAGCCCCGCAATGCGGGGCTTTCCGGGTTACTTCAGACTTTCGAAGACTTTTATGTGGTGCCCAGGGCGGGACTTGAACCCGCACGAGCATAGCTCACTACCCCCTCAAGATAGCGTGTCTACCAATTCCACCACCTGGGCAAAAATTTGTTTACTGCGGATCATCCTGTTCAGTGGCTGAATCCGGTGCCTGCTCGGCTTCACCGGCTTGCGGCTCCGGCTGGCTGTCGTCCAGGGTGGGCACATCGTCGGCTGACCCGGCCTCTTCCTCCAGTTGTGGCACATCGCTATCCACTGCAGGAGCTTCACCCGGCTGCTCAACCACGGCGGGAATCTGCGGCATATCGGCATCTATGTCCGCTTCCGCACCCTGTCGTGCCAGCAGCGCCAACCCCAGGCTGGTGACAAAAAACACAGTGGCCATAATCGCCGTGAGGTGGGAAAAGAAGTTGCCACTGCCCTGGCTGCCAAACACTGTCTGTGAAGCGCCGGCGCCGAAAGAGGCCCCCGCTTCAGCACCCTTGCCCTGCTGCAGCAGAATCAGGCCGATAATGCTGAGCGCCGTGAGCACATGTACTATTAAAACCAATTTTTCCATTCTCAGGAAACCTGCTGTTTGGGCTCGAGCGCCCGTTTTCAGTAATTTCTCTAAATGCCTTAAGCGATACCGCTAAGCAGCCCGGCAAATTTTCGCAAACTCTTCCGGGTCCAGTGAGGCTCCCCCCACCAGTGCCCCATCAATATCATCCTGGGCAAACAAAGCTTCCGCATTGTCGCTCTTGACACTGCCGCCGTACAGGACTTGCACATTCTGCCCGGCGGAACCCAGGCTATCGCGAATGAAGCTGTGCACTTCCTGGGCCTGCTGGGGCGTTGCGGTCACACCTGTACCTATGGCCCATACCGGTTCGTAAGCAACCACTGCTCGGTCCAAGGATGCATCCGTCAGTCCGGCCACCGCCTGCAGCTGTTGGCGAATCACATCGAAAGTGTTGCCGCTGTCCCGCTGCTCCAGTGTCTCGCCCACACACAGAATGGGAATCAGGTCGGCCCTCTGCGCGGCGATAAACTTCTGTGCCACCAGGTCGCTGGTCTCGCCAAACAGGCTGCGGCGCTCGGAGTGACCGACGATCACATAGTGGACGCCGATATCGCGGAGCATAGCGCCCGCGACTTCACCCGTAAACGCCCCCTGGTCCCGCTCGCTCAGGTTTTGCGCCCCGAGGGCGATGCCCCCTTGCTGCCCGCTCAGCCCAGCGGCTGCCGGCAGGTAGGGAAAGGGCGGACAGATGGCCACCTGGGCAGTCCCAGCCGCCAATTTGAAAGCGGCGAAAAACTGCTCCACAAACTCGCGGCTGCCGTTCATCTTCCAGTTGGCTACGACCAGCGGTGTACGCATGTGTGCTCCTTCAAGGGGCGCAAATCTTAGCGATATTGCCGCCAACATACAACCTAAAACTGACGCCAGCCGCGGCCTTTAGCTGTTGCCTACGCGCTCCACAACGGCCGCGATCCGCGCTGCCAGCTGCTGGACTTCGGCGGTCTCGACACCTTCGACCATCACCCGGATCAGGGGCTCGGTGCCCGAGGGGCGCAGCAACACGCGGCCCCGCTCTCCCAATTGCGCCTCTGCTGCGTCGACCTCGGTGCGGACATCCGCATGATCCAGCACCCCGTCCCGATGCGCCAGGCGCACGTTGATCATGTGCTGGGGCATCATGCTCACGCGTGCGGTGAGCTGCTGCAGAGACTCGCCAAAGTCGCTCAGGGCGCGCAGTACCTGCAGCGCCGACACTATGCCGTCGCCGGTGGTGGTGGCATCGGCACAGATGATGTGCCCGGAGGATTCGCCCCCCAGGGTCCAGCCTTTAGCCTGCATTTTCTCCAGTACATAGCGGTCGCCCACCCGGGCGCGCTCGAAGGGGATGCCGCGCTCCCGCAGGGCCAGCTCAAAGCCGTAATTGCTCATCAATGTACCGACAACGCCATCACAGCCGCTGAGATACTGCTGCCTGTGAAGCGCGACGATAAACAGCAACTGGTCGCCATCCACCAGTGCTCCACTGCCGTCCACGAACAGCACCCGGTCGCCGTCGCCGTCAAAAGCGATCCCCAGGTCCGCCCCCTGCTTGAGGACTTCCTCCCGCAAGCGGTCGGGCTTGGTGGAGCCGCACTCCAGGTTGATGTTGAGGCCGTCGGGGCTGGCACCGATGGCTGTCACCTCCGCGCCCAGTTCCCGGAAAACTTTAGGGGCGATATGGTAGGTGGCGCCGTTGGCACAATCCAAGACTATGCGCTTGCCGTCGAGGGAGAAGCCCCAAGGGGTGGAAGCCTTGCAGAATTCGATGTAGCGCGCGGCGGCATCGTCGATGCGCCAGGCCTTGCCCAGGTTCTTGGCGGTGGTCATTGGTATTTCCAGCGCGGCCTCAATGTCGCGCTCGATCTTGTCCGGCAACTTGCTGCCGTCGGCGCTGAAAAACTTGATGCCGTTGTCGCAGTAGGGGTTGTGCGAGGCACTGATGACGATCCCCGCCTGGGCATGGAAGGTGCGCGTGAGGTAGGCAATGGCGGGAGTCGGCATTGGGCCGAGCAGTCCCACATCGACACCGGCGTTAATCAGGCCAGCTTCCAGAGCTGCCTCGAACATATATCCGGATACCCGGGTATCCTTACCGATCAGAATACTGCGGCGACCGGCGCCGGCGCGCCCGGGCATACTCCCCAGAACCGTTCCGGCGGCGTAGCCCAGCCGCAACATGAAGTCCGGGGTTATGACGCCCTCACCAACGCGCCCGCGTATGCCATCGGTGCCAAAATATTTTCTCGCCATTTAAATACTTCTCATTGTTTCTATTAACCCTCCACCAGGGCCAAACACCTGAGCACATCCGCCGTCGCGGCCACGTCGTGCACGCGCAGAATGCGCGCACCGCGCTGGGCCGCCAGCAGTGCCAGCGCCAGGCTGCCGGGCAGCCTCTGATCGACCTCGCGCTGCAGCAGGCGGCCAATCATGGATTTGCGCGACAGCCCCGCCAACAGTGGCACACCGGCCGGCGCCAGGCTTTGTAATTCACGCAACAGGGCCAGGTTGTGCGCGTCGGTTTTGCCGAACCCGAAACCGGGATCCAGCAGTATCCGCTGCCGTGCTATACCCGCGGCCGCACAGGCCTGCATACGTTGGTGCAAGTAAGCGCGCACTTCTCCCACCACATCATCGTAGTGGGGTGCCCGCTGCATCGTCTGCGGCTGTCCCTGCATATGCATCAGGCAGACGGGCAGCCCCGTGGCTGCCGCCGCTGTTAGTGCTCCGGGGCGCTCCAGGGCACGAACATCGTTGATCATTCCGGCCCCCGCTGCCGCCGCTGCGGTTATCACCGCCGGGGTACTGGTATCCACCGACACCACCACGTCCAGTTGTGCAACGATGGCCTCCACCAGCGGCACCACCCGCTCCAACTCTTGCTGCTCCCCCACCGGAGCGGCGCCGGGCCGCGTGGATTCGCCGCCGATATCGATAATCGCCGCACCTTCACCAACCATCTGCTCGGCACGGGCCAAAGCCAGCCCCAAATTCAGCGCGCCTTCGCGATAGTAACTGCCACCATCGGAAAAAGAGTCCGGAGTGGTATTGAGCACCCCCATGACCTGTGCCTGGCTAAGATCCAGGGTGCGCTTGCCGCAGTTCAAAAACAATCCTATGGCCCTTCAGAAAAACCAGTCCAACAACAACGAAAAAACCAGGGCGAACCCTGGTTTTTCCCGCCCCCGGGCATTTAGTGGCCGCTCAGGGGTCCGCCTACCGGCTTGCTGTCATCTATATCAGTATCCGCCGAAGAGTGGTTTTTGTCGGCATCGTCGGCGGAACCGCTGCCGCCGGAACCGAAGTCACCATCGTGCCAGTCCCGCGGCGGACGCACCTTACGGCGCGCCATCAGGTCATCCACCTGATCCGCATCCAGGGTTTCGTATTCGATCAGCGCATCCTTCATGGCTTCGAGAATATCCCGGTTGTCCTCCAGCATTTTTTGCGCGCGCCCATAGCAGTCGTCGATGATCCGGCGCACCTCAGCATCTATCTCGTTGGAGGTCTTACCGGAAATAGGATTGCCGGCACCTGGCTGCCCGGCCTCATCTTCGCCGTAATGCAGGGGACCCAGCTTCTCCGACAGGCCCCACTTGGTCACCATGTTGCGCGCCAGTTCAGTGGCGCGTTCTATGTCGTTGGAGGCGCCGGTGGTCACCCCGTCGGCCCCCAGTGTCATTTCCTCGGCGATCCGGCCGCCGAACAGGGAGCAGAGCCGCGACTCTATGCCGCGCTTGGACATACTGTACTGATCCTCTTCCGGCAGGAACTGGGTGACGCCCAGGGCCCGACCACGGGGGATAATGGTGACCTTGTGCACCGGGTCGTGCTCTGGCACCAGCCGGCCAATAATAGCGTGCCCGGCCTCGTGATAGGCGGTGTTGGTTTTTTCCTTTTCGCTCATCACCATGGACTTGCGTTCCGCACCCATCATGATCTTGTCGCGGGCGCGCTCCAATTCTTCCATGGTCACCACGCGCCGGTTGGCACGGGCGGCGAAGAGCGCGGCCTCGTTGACCAGGTTGGCCAGGTCCGCACCGGAGAAGCCGGGGGTACCGCGGGCAATAGTCTGTGCGGAGACTTTCTCGTCCACCGGCACCTTGCGCATATGCACTTTGAGAATCTGTTCGCGGCCGCGAATATCCGGCAGGCCGACAAATACCTGGCGGTCGAAGCGGCCGGGACGCAGGAGCGCGTGATCCAGCACATCCGGGCGGTTGGTGGCGGCGATGACGATAACGCCTTCATTGCCCTCGAACCCGTCCATTTCCACCAGCAACTGGTTGAGTGTCTGCTCGCGTTCGTCGTGACCACCGCCGATGCCGGCACCGCGGTGGCGGCCCACTGCGTCGATCTCATCGATAAAAATGATGCACGGCGCCTGCTTTTTGGCCTGTTCAAACATGTCCCGGACACGCGAGGCACCCACGCCGACAAACATTTCCACGAAGTCGGAACCGGAAATCGAGAAGAAGGGTACCTTGGCCTCGCCGGCGATGGCCTTGGCCAGTAGTGTCTTGCCGGTACCGGGAGGGCCGCACATCAGCACGCCGCGGGGAATGTTGCCTCCCAGGCGCTGAAACTTGGACGGATCGCGCAAAAACTCCACCAGTTCCTGCACCTCTTCCTTGGCTTCATCCACACCCGCCACATCGGCGAAAGTGGTCTTGATCTGGTCTTCGCCCAGCAGCCGCGCCTTGCTCTTGCCAAACGCCATGGGGCCGGAACGCCCTCCGGCACCGCCCTGCATCTGGCGCATGAAAAACATGAACACGGCGATGATAATCAGGATGGGAAAGCTCGCCACCAGCAACTGCTGCCAGATGCTGGGGGACTCCGGCTCGCGGCCCACAAACTGCACCTTGCCGCGCACCAGTTCGTTGGTCAGTTCATCGTCGATGATCTGCGGCTGGATGGTCTTGAAGCGGCTGCCATCGGCCTTTTCCCCGGTGATGACCAGGCCGTCCACTACCACACTCTTCACCTGGCCGGACTGCACGTCCTGCACAAAGTCCGAGTAGCTGAGTGCCTCATCCCGTGACTGCGGCTTGAAGTTCTGAAACACCATCAGCAAAACAGCCGCGATGATCAGCCACAGTACAAGATTTTTTGCCATGTCATTCAAAGGGAATGTCCTCTCGCATTAGCGTTTAAATCAATTCGCCGCTCTGTCCAGTATAGGTCCGCGCCCTTTCAATCCCGCCCGCCGGGATAGGCAACGCTTATACCACACCGGGGCCACCGAGCGGAAATGACCATTGCAGTAGAAATGGTCGATCACTGTTCCTTGAAGCCCCGCGCTACAACGTAGACTTCCCGTGAGCGGGGCCTGGACGCACCCGGCTTGCGGGTCACCACGCTGCTGAACCCCCCGCGCAGTTCGCGGATCAGTTCGTCGAAGCCCTCGCCCTGAAACACCTTGGCCACAAAGCCGCCGCCGGGCTTCAGCACCTGTCGCGCCAGGTCCAGGGCCAGTTCGACCAGATACATGGAGGCGGGCTGATCCACTTGGCGCACCCCACTCATATTGGGGGCCATATCGGAAATCACAAGGTCTGCCCTGTCCTCTCCCAACCGTTCGAGCAGGGCATCGAGCACAGAGGCCTCGGTAAAATCCCCCTGTACAAATTCCACCCCCGCCAGCGGGTCCATGGACAGGATATCCGAAGCCAGCACACGCCCCTTGTGACCCACCAGTTCCATTGCAACCTGGGACCAGCCCCCGGGGGCAGCGCCCAGATCCACAACAGTCATACCCGGCCGGATGAGGCGGTCTTTCTGCTGCAGCTCCTGCAGCTTATAGCTGGCACGGGAGCGATAGCCCTGCTGTTGCGACCGTTTGACATAGGGGTCATTGAAATGTTCGCGCAGCCAGCGATGGCTGCTTTTGGATCGGCCCATTACAATACAACGCCATCACAAAGGACGGAGTATTGTATGCCTTTAACCGCCGACCGCAAAAAGTCCCTGCGCGCCCGGGGTCACAACCTGAAACCCGTGGTGACCGTGGCGGGCAAGGGGTTGTCAGAGGGGGTGCTGGAAGAGCTGGACCGGGCCCTGGAGGACCACGAGCTGATCAAGGTAAAGCTGGTGGTCGCCGACCGCGCACTGCGCCATCAGGTGGTGGAAGAACTGTGCCACAAAAGCGATGCGGAACTGGTACAGGAGATTGGCAAGATTGCCCTGGTCTACCGCCCAGCGCGCAAGCCCAACGCACGTCTGTCCAATCTGTTGCGCTGATCCCGGCCCCTAAGCCTGCCAGCGGCGCCCTCAGGGGGCGTCCCGCTGTGGCTCGGGTACACAGTCGACGCCTTCCAGCTTCCAGCGGCTGCCGTCCGCCAGCCGCTTCAGCCAACAACCCCCGTCGTCCATCATCAGGCGGAAACGCTCCGGGTGCCCCATATCCCGCCCCTGCAGCGGTCCCTGAGGGAATTCCTGGGGCGGTGAACGCTGTATCACCAGGATGCTCTCACGGGTAAACGCATCCTCCGCTACGAGCACCGGCGCACCGTTGAGCGCACTGCTCAGCACCCGCTGCAACTCGGTACGGTTCTCCGCGGTACTCTGCGCCAGCAGGGCTGGCGACTCGCCGCTGCGGGCCGACTGGGAACCGCAGCCCACCAATACTGCCAACAGTGCCAGCAGTACCCCCGCCGGCGAAGGGGTTTGTATCAGTCGCATAGCTTCACCTGCCGATAATCCGATTTTCCAGCCAGGCGGATTTGAACACCTGTCCCTCGGCCGACGACAGGCCGGCACCTTCCGGTGCCTCGAACAGCGCCGTGGCCGCGCCCCCCTGGACTTCGCAAGCCCCGGACGCCATATAGTTCAGAGCGGTCGCGAAACGGGATTCCAGCGGGTCCCCCAGGGCCCGCGTAAAGTCATCGGCCACCTCGCAGCCAGGCACCCCCGCCGAGCCGGCACCGGCCGGTACAAAACCGTCAGAATAGTCGCCAAAGCCCTTGGCGTTCACCCCCTGAAACTGGATCGTAAAGTAGGTGATGCCGCAATTGTCGGTGGGATAGAAACCATAGGGCTTGCCGCAGGTCTGGCCGCCGATCTGCACCACCTCGACATCCACGCCGCGCAGGCCATTGATGATGGATTCGCTGGCGGAGCAGGTGGTGGCACCGGTCAGCACAAATACCCGGGACAGGTTCAGCACCGGCAGTTGCGCCCCCTCGGTGAGGCTGCTCAGGCCCAGGGTGGTATCAAAAAACGGCATGGGCTCCAGTGCTCTTCCGGTAACCGGGTTGACGCCCTCGTACTTGTCGTTGAAGCGCATCTGCTCGAAAGTCTGGCCGGCGGTGGGCACACTGCCGGCGATCATATAGGCCAACTGGCTGGCGATGGCCAGGAAACCGCCGCCGTTGTAGCGCAGGTCCAGTACCAGTTCGTCGATGTTCTGTGCCGCCAGCACCTCCACGGCCTCTTTCAGTTCCCGCTCGGCGGGCGCGATATGGTCGTTGAACAGCATATAGCCCACCCGGCGCCCCATATCACCCTCCACCACCTTGACGCTCTGCACCGGGTCAGCGGCAATAGCGGAGGCAGTCAACACAACCGTCTCTACGCTGTTGTCCAGGTACTGCAGGGTAAATTCATGCTGTTCGCCCTCGGTGGATGGGAATAGGCCCTGGTTCAGAGTATCGATACTAACCTCGTCATCGGCGGACTCCACATCGATCCCGTCCACCGCCAATAACCTGGCCCCCCTGGGCGGCAAACCGGTAGCGCCCTCCGTATCCGCGTAGGCCACGACCACCTCGCGTGGCGGCCGGCTTTCGATGACCGACCACTGCACGCCATAGCCCACCGAGACCCCGGACTGGGATTGCGAAACCCAGTCCTCGGTGGCGATGTAGAAGTGGAAATTGTCCTTGCGCGCACCGCTATCTGTGCGCTCATTGGTCACCAGCAGATCGAAGTATTCCAGCAGTTCATAATTTTCCGGATCGCGATCCTGAATCTCGTCGTACCAGAGGTAGAGTTCGTTACTCCAGGAGCGCAGCCAGTTTTTCTCATCCAGTTCAGTGCCGGCGACGTCTTCATAGGCCCGGCCGGTGGCCGGATCTACGCCACTGCGGGGAAACTCACAGCGGTCCACAAAAGTTTCAGACGGCAGGAATACATTTGCCCCTTCCTCCAGTGCGTCATCACTACCGCCACCGCCACCACACGCACTGACAAGGACAGCCATGGACGAAAGCTGAATAAATTTCAACCAGGAAGAAATATCTGTATGCACTGGAGGTTCCTTTTTTATTATTCGCGGCGCCAAGGGTAGCAAAACCGTCAGCGCATCCCACAACGGCTAAAAAGTCACCGGTTTAACAACGCACCGCGGCAAGGCGGCGCAAATGATATTAACGGCTCCCCGCCCATAAGGTATGTACCCGAGCAGGCAAAACAACGCCTGCCCGAATGGGCTGATGATCAGCTGGCTGTCGCCATTGCAATCCGTTGTGAAAATACGGCAGTGCCTGTATGTCAGTGGCACCACTGAATCAATCAGAGGTTCCCCAGGCTAAAGTTTAGCCAGCACAGACTGCAAACTGTCTTTGGCGTCGCCGAACAACATGCGTGCATTTTCCTTGTAGAACAAAGGGTTTGCAACTCCGGCATAACCGGACGCCATGGAGCGCTTGAGAATCACCACCTTCCCCGCCTTCCAGCATTCCAGCACCGGCATACCGGCGATGGGCGATCCCGGCTTTTCCACCGCATCGGGATTGACCGTGTCGTTGGCGCCGATTACCAGCACCAGATCCGTATTGGGAAAATCATCGTTGATCTCATCCATTTCCAGCACTATGTCGTAGGGCACATTGGCCTCCGCCAGCAGCACGTTCATATGGCCCGGCAGGCGGCCTGCCACAGGATGTATCCCAAAGCGCACTGTCTTGCCCTTGCTGCGCAATTTCTCCGTCAGATCGCTTACCGCCTGCTGGGCGTGGGCCACCGCCATGCCGAACCCCGGGACTATGATGATGGTGTCCGCCGCATCCAGGTCCGCCGCCAGTTCGTCGAAGCCGGTCTCCACCACTTCCCCCTCAATCTCGCCCCCCACAACCTCGCCGCCATCGGAGCCGAAACCACCGAGGATCACGCTGACAAAGGAGCGGTTCATTCCCCGGCACATGATGTAACTGAGGATGGCACCGGACGAGCCCACCAGGGCGCCGACCACGATCAGCAGGTCATTGCCCAGCATAAAGCCGGTGGCGGCGGCGGCCCAGCCCGAGTAGCTGTTGAGCATGGAGATCACCACCGGCATATCCGCACCGCCGATAGCGGCGATCAAATGCACCCCCAGCAACAGTGCTATCGCCGTCATGATCAGCAGGTTCAGCACGCTGGCAGCACCGAGATCTGCGGGCACAAACAACCATCCAAGCAGAATACAGGCCAGAACTGCCACCAGGTTGAGCCAGTGGCGGGCCGGCAGCAACAGCGGCTTACCGGAAATGAGTCCCTGTAGTTTGCCAAAGGCCACCAGCGAGCCGGTGAGGGTGATGGCGCCGATAAAGATACCGAGATAAATCTCCGTGTTGTGCACTATGTGCTCTGCACCGGACAGATTTATCCGCGGATCCAGAAAACCGCCCCAGCCGATGAGTACCGCCGCCAAGCCGACAAAACTGTGCAACAGCGCCACCATTTGCGGCATCTGGGTCATGGCGACCCGCCGCGCCAGTGACAGGCCGATCACCGCACCGGCGGCCATGGCCGTGGCGACCATCCAGTAGGCACCTGCGGTGATACCGGCAATGGTTGCGGCGATCGCCACCCCCATGCCCACCATGCCGTAAACATTGCCCCTGCGCGCCGTCTCGTGGCTGGACAGGCCGCCGAGGCTGAGGATAAACATCACCGCCGCAAAGAGATAAGCCATTGAAATTACGCCGTTCATCCCTTCCCCCTCAGCGCCGGAACATTTTGAGCATACGGTGGGTGACGAAGAAACCACCGAAGACATTGATACTGGCCACCAGTACCCCTATGAACGCCAGCAGGGTCACCAGACCGGAGCCGGTCGCCCCCACCTGCAACAGGGCCCCCACCACCACTATGCCGGATATGGCATTGGTGACACTCATCAGCGGCGTGTGCAGTGCGTGGGTCACATTCCAGATCACCTGCCAGCCGACAAAGATCGCCAGCACGAACACAGTGAGGTGGGACACAAAGTCCGCCGGCGCCACCCGCCCGAGCCACAGCAGCAGGGCACCGCTCACCAGCCAGAACAACAGAATCGATAGAGGCGATTTGCCCCTCTGCGTTTTTTTCACCGGCGCGGCTGGGGCCGCCGCTTCCCCCGCCGCGGGTGCCGGCTGTGCAGAAATCTTTGGCGGCGGAGGCGGCCAGGTGACCTGCCCCTCCTTCACCACCGTGGCTCCGCGTATCACCTCGTCATCAAAATCCAGGTGTACCTGCCCGTCTTTTTCCGGCGTCAGGTCGCTCACCAGATGCGCCAGGTTGGTGGCGTACAGGGTGGACGACTGGGTTGCCGCGCGGCTGGGCAGATCCGTGTAACCGATGATGGTGACACCGCTATGCACCACTTTTTTGTCCACCTGGGTGTAATCGCAGTTGCCGCCGCTCTCCGCGGCCAGATCGACCACCACCGAGCCCTGGGCCATGGCATCCACCATGTCCGCCAGCCACAGTTTGGGTGCCGGCTTGCCGGGAATCAGCGCTGTTGTGATCACAATATCCACGTCTTTGGCCTGCTCGCGAAACAGCGCCATCTCCGCATCGATAAAGGCCTGGGACATTTCCTTGGCGTAGCCGCCCTGCCCGGCGCCCTCCTCCTCGATTTCCACCGTGAGAAATTCCGCCCCCATGGACTCCACCTGTTCGCGCACTTCCGCGCGGGTATCAAATGCCCGCACCACCGCACCCAGGCTTTTTGCGGTGCCTATTGCCGACAGGCCCGCCACACCGGCGCCGATTACCAGCACCCTGGCGGGCGGGATCTTGCCGGCGGCGGTGATCTGGCCGGTGAAAAAGCGGCCAAAATTATGCGCTGCCTCGATGACGGCGCGATAACCGGCGATGTTCGCCATGGAACTCAGCGCATCCATTTTTTGCGCCCGGGACACCCGCGGAATGGATTCCACTGCCAGCGCATCGATATTTTTCGCCGCGAGTTTTTGCAGGTAGTCGGCACTCTGGGCCGGTTTGAGGAAAGCGATCAACGTCGCCCCGGAGGGAATAAGGTCCAGTTCCTCAGCGCTGGGGGCACGCACTTTGAGAACCAGATCCGCCCCCTCCAGGCACAGGGCGGCGGTGGCCCTGATGTCTGCACCGGCCTGGATGTAGGCTTCGTCGGTAAAGCTGGCTTTGGCGCCCGCGCCCTGTTCAACCGCGACCGTGTAACCCAGATCGTGCAGACGGCGCACACTGTCCGGTGTGGCTGCGACCCGGGCCTCTTCCGCAGCGGTTTCTTTTGGTATGGCAATGATCACCGCTTTGCTCCCTCGCTGAGATTGTTATTGAGAAAATTATTTATCCAAACAATACATCCACTATGCAGGTAAAGCGCATCCCTGTGTCCGGGGTTCCTCACGGACGCAGGGATACTGAACATCCATTCGATGGTAAACACTAGCATGACAGATGAAAAGCAATATAAAGCGGAAAACCTATAAGCGGGATCAATAGTCGCATTCTCCCGCAAAAATAATGCATCGCCGCCCGCGCCCCGGCAGCGCTGCCATTATTGGATTGCCGACCTAATGCGCAAAAAAAAGCCGGACAATGTCCGGCTTCTCTCCTGTTTTATGTCACCCCCTGTCAGCGGGCGCCCCGCAGGTGGCGGTCAAAAAAGTCCTTGATCATATTGTACTGGTGCATCCGGGTCTCCTTGCCGCGCAGGCTGTGTTTTTTGCCCGGATAGGTCATCAATTCAAACTGCTTGCCCTTGTCCTGTAACAGCTTGACCAGCCTGGTGGTATTGGTAAACAGCACATTGTCATCTGCCATACCGTGATAGATAAGCAGATCCCCCTTTAGTCCGTCCACATAGGGGAATACCGAGGAGGCCCGATAGGCCTGCGGCACCAGGTCCGGGTGCCCCATATAGCGCTCGGTGTAATGGGTATCATACAGCGCCCAGTCGGTCACCGGCGCGCCGGCTACACCGGCCTTGAAGTAGTCGCCGGCCTTAAACATGTCCATCAGCGCCATATAGCCGCCGTAGCTGTGGCCAAATACACCGATGCGTTCGGGGTCCACATAGGGCAGACTGCGCAAAAATTTCACCCCGGTCACCTGGTCCTCCACTTCCACTTTTCCCATCGCCTCGTGGATCGGGTTTTCGAAACCGGTGCCGCGATTCGCGGAGCCGCGGTTGTCCAGGGTGAACACCACATAGCCCTGTTGGGCCATAAACTGATTGAACGGGCGGTCCCAACTGTTGGTGACCAGTTGCGCATGGGGACCACTATACTGGAACACCATCACCGGATATTTTTTCTCGCGGTCAAAATTGGCCGGCTTGTACAGGCGGTAGTAGAGGCTGTGCCCTTCCGGCGCGGTGATGGTGCCGAATTCCGGTTGAATCCAGTCGTTTGCGAAGGGGTACAGCGGGTGGCCCTTTTTCACTGCATTCTCCGCCAGCCACGTCAGGCGCTGTCCATCCGCAGAGTGCAGGCTCACCTGGGGAGGCGTGCCGGTGCTGGAAAAGGAATCGATGTAACCGGATGCATCCTTGGCAAAGGTGATACTGTGCATTCCGGCGCGGCTGGAAATGCGCTGCGGCGGTGCCTGCTGTTCCAGTGAGATGGCGTACAGATGGCGCTCCAGCGGCGTGTTCACCCGGCCGCTGAAATACACCTTGCCGGCCTTTTCATCCACTGAATGCAAAGCGTCCACCGCCCAGTTGCCTCGGGTCAGCTGGCGCTGCAGATCGCCGTTCAGGTCGTACAGATACAGGTGGCGGTAGCCGTCGCGCTCCGACGACCACAGGAAGCGATCGCTGTCCTCGAGAAATTTCAGGTCGTCGTGCAGGTTGACCCAGGTCTCGCTGGACTCGGTGACCAGCGTGCGCGCCCGACCGCTGTCGATATCCACCAGCCGCAACTCCAGCTGCCGCTGGCTGCGATCCTGCCACTGGTAGCTGAGGAGGTTATCCCGCGCCCAGGCCACCCGCGGGATATAGATATCCCGGTTTTCCCCCAGGTCTATCCACTGCACATCGCCGCTGGCCAAATCCAACACACCGAGTTTTACCAGTGCATTGGCGCGGCCCGCCGCCGGGTAGCGCTGTTGAATAACGTCGATCCGGTCCGCGTAAATCTCGCTGCGGGTCACCTGGTCCACGGGCGATTCATCCACCTGCAGGAAGGCGATATGGCGGTCATCCGGCGACCACCAATAGCCGGTCATACGGTCCATTTCCTCCTGCGCAACGAATTCCGCCATGCCGTTTTTGATCGGTCCCTGCCCGTCTTCGGTCAGCTGGCGCTCGCGGCCATTGGTCAGGTCGACGACAAAGATATCCTGATCGCGAATAAAGGACACATAGCGCCCTTTCGGCGACACGCGCACATCGGTTTCGAAGGCTTGGGTGTCGGTCAAGCGGCGCACAGTCTTGCGGCCTAGGTCGTAGTAGAAGACATCTCCGGCCAGGGGGAACAACAGTGCGTCGCCATTCTTGGACCAGGTGTATTCCATGATGCCGCTGCCGTAGATGCGCTGGCGCTCGCGGCGCGCCTTTTCCTCATCGGACAACACTTCCTCGCCGGTATGCAGCGAGTCGGAATCCACCAGCAGGCGCGTCTCGTCGTCGGCCAGGTTGTACTCCCACAGGTCGTAGCGGTTGTAGTCGTCTTCGCGACCCCGGATAAAAGTCACCCGCCGGCCGTCCGGCGAATACTGCATTTCCCGCGGCGACGTGCCGGCGAGGGCGGGGTCGGAGAAGATGCGTTCGATGGTAAGCTGTTCCGCAGTGGCAAAGCTGGCCGAGAGACAACCGAGCAGGAAGAGTAATTTTATTTTCATGGGGTCCCCGTTGTTATCGCGCTGACAGTTCGATGGGCATCCGGGGATTCTAAACGGCGACCACTTCGCAGGCCAGTGGGGTTCTCAGTGTACTGCTGTTCAAGCAACCGGATAGCCCGCTGTTTCGAGCAGGGATATGCGGGCCGCAAATCAAGCGTGTAACGGCTTGATTTGTCGCAAAAGGCTTGCGGACATGCGCCGCGAACCCGGGTTGAGAAAACCCGGGGAAGGCTCTTTTAGCTACCTGCTAGATCGGCACAAGCCCCTGGAAAACAAAGGCTACAATCCAAGGGGTGAGGGATCACCGGCTGGATAGTCGTGTGAATGGAGGTGGCGATGGGCTCTTATATCAAAAATCTGATGATTGCTTTCGACCGGCTGGGAAACGCCCTGGCGGACGGGGATCCGGATGCGACAGTGTCCGGGCGCACGGGACACTTTGCAGAAACCGCGACGGGACCTCGGGGCAGCTTCTGGCGGGCCCTCGCGGCCATGATCGATTGGGGGTTTCTGCCCTGGGACGGACCGGACCACTGCGCGCGGGTTGCGCGGGCCGAACGCGCCCTGCCGCACATTCAACACCGGCCCGGGAGCGATCCGGCCCGGGTTTTACTATTATTGCTGGCTATGCCGGTGGGTGTCCTGGCGGGGGTGTCCGGGCGCTTGCTGCGGCTAGCCAATTCAGCGTGAGCCGGCCCGCTCAGGCAAACCGCACCGTCACGGTTTCAGCAGAAAGTCGGCGTGAAAGCGCAGATGCTGCTCGATAAACGTGGCGATAAAATAGTAGCTGTGGTCGTAACCGGCGTGGTGTTCGATTTTTACCGGATAATCCGCCGCCTCCGCCGCGGCCTGCAACACCTGGGGTTTTAATTCCCGTTGCAGAAACTCGTCATCGTCGCCCTGGGAAATCAGAATCGGCAGATGTTCAGTGGCTCCCTCAATTAGTCGACTGGCATCGTAGGCTTCCCACTCCTCCCGTTTTGTGCCCAGGTAGGAGCTGAAGGCCTTTTCCCCCCAGGGGCAGTCGCTGGGATTGCAAATGGGACTGAAGGCCGAGATGGAGCTAAACCTGTCGGGATTTCGCAGCCCCAATACCAGGGCGCCGTGACCGCCCATGGAGTGACCGGCGATGGCGCGGCGGCCATTGAGGGGAAACTGCTGTTCCACCAGGGCCGGCAGCTCCTCCAGCACATAGTCGTACATCCGGTAGTGGTGTTGCCAGGGGTCGCGGGTGGCATTGAGGTAGAAGCCGGCCCCCTGGCCCAAATCGTAATTTTCGTCGTCCGCCACCTGTTCCCCGCGCGGGCTGGTATCGGGAATCACCAGTGCAATCCCCAATTCCGCAGCCATGCGCTGGGCACCGGCCTTTTGGCTGAAATTCTCATCGGTACAGGTCAGGCCGGACAGCCAGTAGAGCGCCGGCAATTGTGGCTCCCTGTCCATCCGCTCCGCCATTGGCGGCAGGAAGATGGCGAAATGCATAGTGCAGTCGAGCGTTTCCGAAAAGTGCCGATAGCGCTGCTGTACGCCATCGAAGGCCTTGGTGCTGCTCACCAGTTCTAACGTCATGGGGCGGGACTCTCCATTGTCAGCCGCCGGGGCAGTTGCGCCCCGGCGTTTATTTTTAATTTCGGCAGGCGGTCACTGGTAGTAAATCACACTGCGAATACTCTTGCCTTCGCGCATCAGCTCGAACGCATGGTTAATTTCCTCCAGGGGCATAGTGTGGGTAATAAAATCGTCCAGTTTAAATTCACCGGCCAGGTACCGTTCCACATAGTCCGGCAACTGCGAACGCCCTTTGACACCGCCGAAAGCAGTCCCGCGCCAGACACGGCCGGTCACCAGTTGGAAGGGACGGGTGCGGATCTCCTGTCCGGCACCGGCCACGCCGATGATCACCGACTCACCCCAGCCCTTGTGGCAGCATTCCAGCGCCGAGCGCATCACCTCCACATTGCCGATGCATTCGAAGGAATAGTCCACCCCGCCGTCGGTGCGTTGCACTATCAGCTCCTGGATCGGCTCGTCGTACAGGCTGGGATTGATGCATTCGCTGGCACCGAGCTTTTGCGCCAGGGGGAACTTGGACTCATTGACGTCGATGCCGATAATCCGGCTGGCCCCCGCCATACGCGCCCCTATGACCGCCGCCAGGCCTATGCCGCCGAGGCCGAAAATCGCCACCGTAGCCCCTTTCTCCACTTTGGCCGTATTCATCACCGCACCCATGCCAGTGGTGACGCCACAGCCCAGCAGGCAGACCTCTTCCAGCGGCGCTTCGGGATTGACCCTGGCCAACGCTATCTCCGGCAATACCGTGTACTCGGAAAACGTGGAGGTACCCATGTAGTGATAAATGGGTTCGCCGCGCACGGAAAAGCGCGTGGTCCCGTCCGGCATCAGACCCGCGCCCTGAGTCGCGCGGATTTTCTGGCACAGATTGGTCTTGCCGGAGCGGCAGAACTTGCATTCGCCACACTCCGGGGTATAGAGGGGGATCACGTGATCGCCAACCGCTACACTGGTAACCCCCTCCCCCACTGACTCCACAACACCGCCACCCTCGTGGCCGAGAATCGCCGGGAAAACCCCTTCCGGATCCTCCCCGGACAGGGTGAAGGCATCGGTGTGACAGACGCCGGTGGCGACCAGTTTGACACGAACCTCGCCCGCCTTTGGCGGCGCCACCTCTACCTCCTCAATGGACAGCGGCGCACCCGCCTTCCAGGCAACAGCAGCCCGGCATCTAATCGGGGTCATTGAACCTCCCAGCCTGTTTTGGTTATTGATCGACGCTCACAGGCGCTGCTTGTATTTATTCGCACCATCCCGTAAACACCATTAACCCGGCAACTTAGTTACCGGGTTCTAAACGGACCCCATGATAAACGGATAAGCGCCAGGGAAAAGTGCTATCCCATGCCAATTGCGGGCCGCCGTCCCCAAGGGCCCGGCGGATAGCCGGGCTACTGATGGTGATGTGCGGAAACCGCAGCGGCGAATTCCCCGCTCTGCCGGTGTGCCACCGAGTGGGCGATATCACCCATACTCAGGATTCCCACCATGCGCCTTTCCCGGTTGATCACCGGCATGCGGCGCAGCTGCTGTTTTTCCATATGCCGCAACACCGCGCTCATATCCTCGTCCTCCCAGCACCACTCGATCCCCTCGGACATCACGTCCCGCGCCGTCAGTGCCGACAGGTCGCCACCGGCGGTAACCCCGCGGCAGACGATGTCGCGGTCGGTCACCATTCCGATCAGGCGGTCATTGTCCCCGATGGGTACCGACCCGATGTCCTCATCGCGGAGAATTTTTGCAATTTCATCCAGGGGCGTATCCGGAGAGCACCAGGTACAGCCCTCGTGCATAGCTTGTTTGACTTTCATTTCTCATCTCCCGTGGCCCGGCAGTAGCGCGCCAACTTTGGGCGTCAACTTACACTGCGGCTTGCCGCAGACCCCGCGTTGCCGCCGCTTCTGCCACCGTCAGTGAATTTCTATGCGATGGCTCAGCGGCTGCTGTGGCTCGCGCTTGGGAGCCCGCAGTGTCAGCACACCATCCTTGAAGTTGGCATCTATATCCGATTCGCTCACGTCGCTGCCCAGATTGAAACTGCGCATGTATTTGCCGTAGCGGCGCTCCTGACGAATAACCCGGCCTTTGTGCTCCTCTTTTTTCTCCTCCTGATGCACTTCGGCTTCCAGTGTCAGGATGCCATTCTCCAGCGTCACGCTGATGTCATCCTTGTTCACGCCGGGTATTTCCGCGCTGATTTCATAGGCATCGTCGGTTTCACGCACATCGATGCGGGGTGAGAAAAGCCCCTCGGCGCCCTCGCCAATCATCCGGGACGGCGACAGCATCTGTTCCAGCATATTGTCGAGATCCAACAGGGATCCCCGTGGTATCAGGCTCATAATCAGATCTCCTCGGTAAATTCGCGGCAACCACCGCGGCGTCCGGTGCCCGCCGCCCCGGAAGGCGACTGGCCCGGCGGTCATAAAAACCTTTGCAACCCGCTGTCCCGAACAGGGGCTCGAGGCCGAAAATCAAGCGTGCAACTGCTTGGTTTGTCGTGGAGAGTTCTCGGAAATACGCCCCACACCTGGGCCGGGAAAAGCCTGGAAAGGTCTTTTCAGCAACCTGCCAGGGACGGTTTTGCAACGAAATCCAGCCGCACCGCAGCCGGAATCGGGTTTACCCGGGGTTGCACAGCCCCCTGCGCAGCCGCGGTCCGGCCGGCTACTGAGGCATTGTAATGAGTGGTGCGACAATCAGTAGCCAAAGGGTCGCCTTCCACTTACAGAAGCCCTGATTGCCGACCGTAACCGCAGGCCTCCAATCGGTCAGCAACCGCAGATTCTGTGGTGACGCCGGCAAAATTCCAGTCATCAAAACCCCCATACGGACGCCGATTGACGACAGAATCCCGACGGTCATGACTACTATTCCTGTAGCAAAGCAAAAAAGTAGAAAAGAGGAGAAACACCATGGCAAAAGCCTGGGTAGTCGTCGCCAACCATTCCCACGCCCGCATGTTTGAAGCAAAGCATCGCGCCAGCGATCTGCGGGAACTGAGCGTGCTAAATTATCCCGAAGGGCGTCTCAAATCCGGTGAACTCGTCAGTGACGCGCCCGGCCGCGCTTTTGCGCGCATGGGTTACGCCAACCGTTCCATGGGCAATCCCAGCGACGTGCGCCAGTCCGGTGGGGAGAAGTTTGCCCGGGAAATCGCCCATGCGCTGGAGCGCGGCCGACAGCAGGGCAAGTATGAAAAGCTGTATATCGTTGCGGAGCCCTCCATGGTGGGCAACCTGCGCGAAGCCATGACACCGCCCACCCTGGCCCGGGTGGCCGGCGAATCCGGCAAGAACCTGGTGCATTGCGACAGCGACGAGATTCGCGCGCAGCTCCCCATCTGGCTCTGATTAATTCGGTGCAACCTCAGGCTATGCGGCAGGCGCCCACATATATTGAACGGCAAAGCGGGCGGCTGCCTCCTTGATTTGTGCCCCCGGTCATTGCTGTTCGGGACCTTCCAGCTGCGCCAGAGGGATAGAGGCCATGCTCAGACTTTTTGACATATCGCGGGGACGCGTCAGTGAGCGAACCGGCGCCCGGCCGGCCGTCAGCGGAGATCTGGCCGAGGCGGCCTGGATCGACCTGCAGGAGCCAGAGCCGCAGGAGCGCGAACTGCTGGAGCAACTGCTGCGCACCGAACTGCCGGAATCCGAGGATGTGCAGGAGATCGAGGCTACCGCGCGCTACTTTATCGATAACGTCGGTGTACACATCCACTCCCTGTTCCTTTACCAGAGCGAGGGCCGCCACAACACCACCACTGTAGCGTTTATCCTGCAACCCCAGCGGCTGATCACAGTGCGCGAAGGCGAACTGGCGGATTTTCGCCTGCTGCGTATGCGCGCGCGGCGCGGGCAGGTGGAGGCGCGCAGCGCCCAGGAACTCACCGTCGGGGTATTCGAGCAGAAACTGGAAAACCTCGCCGACGCCCTGGAGGATATCCACCTCAAGCTGGGCGACGTCAGCCACCTGGTGCTGGAAGACAATGACGCCGAACTGCAGGAGGCCATCGACCTGCTGGCCAAACTGGAGGACAGCAACGGCAAGGTGCAGTTGTGCCTGCTGGATACCCGCCGCTCCATCCTCTTTCTGCAGCGGCATATTCATATCGACACCGAGCTGCAGCAGAACTTCGTCGACATCACCCGGGATATCGACACCCTCATGTCCCACACCGGTTTCCTGTTCAACAAAATCAATTTCCTTATGGACTCCACCCAGGGGTTTATCAGTATTCAACAGAACCAGATCATCAAGATTTTCTCCATCGCCGCGGTGGTCTTTCTGCCCCCCACCATGGTGGCCAGCATCTACGGCATGAACTTCGAGCATATGCCCGAGCTGGGATGGCCGGGCGGCTACCCCCTGGGGCTGACGCTGATGCTGCTGGCGGGTATCGCCCCCTACGCCTATTTCAAGAAAAAGGGCTGGCTCTAATAGCGCCGCTGTGCGGGAGACCGCCGGTGGATTGCTATGATTAAACAGGCCGCGGCGATCGACACAAGGGGACCACCGCAGGAAGGCGGGAAAACGGCACACAGAGCCGCGCAGTGCCGGAGGCAGCCATGGAAATTTCGAACACCAAACCCCTCCACCGCAGGCAGTGGCTGAGTGTGCAGCAGGCGGTGGACCACCTGAGTGCCGTAGCCGAGGAGGAGGTGACCAGCGCCGATCTGGCCGACCTGGCCGAGCAGCACCGGCTGGAGCTCTACTGGTACCGCCCCGGGCAAACCCTCGCCTACCTGGACCGGCCGCAAACCCTGGAATTCTCCCGGCCCATGCGCCTTTGTTCGGAAAATGCCAGCGACTGGCAAGCCATCGTCGGTATCCTGCGCCAGCGCCCGGCGCTGCCGGCCTACGAGCAGGACACGCCGCTACTGGAGGATGTCGACGGCAATCGCCTGCGCATCACTTTTGAGCCCCACCGGCGACCGGAGCCCTACAGTGCCCGCTGGTATCCCGGATTTGCCGAACTGCTGCTGAGACGCAGTGACCTGGAGCAACTGGAACCGGGCCTTTTCTGCAATCGCGAACCAGGTGGTGAATTGACCCCGGGAACCCTGCTGCGGGTCATCTGGCAACTGGAAAAGCTCGCCCTCGACGGCGAGCGCCACTCCACCCGCTGGCTGGCGGACCAGATAGCCAGGCGCGCCCCATCCCTGGACCGGGAAACCCTGGAGCGGGTACTGGTTGCCGCCGAGCGCGAGGGCCAGCGGGGCCACCCGCACTAAGGCCTGTTGACACTAACTGAGCAAGCCTGTGGCAACGCCTTTTGTCGCAGCCCGCTAGCGGGTGCTGCGCAAACAGCCTGGATCGCGGAAGTTGCCCACCGCCATCAAGGCGAGCAGAGGGAGGAGGACCAACGTCAGCAACTGGGGTGCGCCCAGTATTGCCGAGGCGATAATGGCCGCCCCCCATAAAATCCCGTTGCTAATCTGGTGGATTTTGATTCTCTTCATCTCGAGTTCCTATGTCAGCTAACGAACAGTAACCGCTACCACAAAACCACTGAAGAATCTTTATAAATTATGACTTTTTGGCGGTCAATTACAGCCCATTACAGATTAAGTTCCGTCTCCATAGAGCTCTGCACCCACCGATTGAGTCGGCACCTAATGCCATTAAGGAACCCAGGGGGTTAATGGGCTCCAGAAATGCCCCACCGCTGCAGTGGCGGATCAGCCTGGAGGGATAACTGAGGATTGCCGCGTCAAGCATAGTAATCCTGCTAATTTTTCGATAGTTTCGTCCGGGTTATTTCACTGGTGCACAGGGAGCCACTTTTATAATCTGCACCCTGCCCGATCCACCGCCGACCGGGCCAGATTGAAAATTATTAGGGCCGCACAAGAATATGCCGCCGCCGGACGAAGGCCGGCGCAGGCACTAATTAAACTACAAAAAGCAGGAAGCGGAGCCGACTCCGCGAGAACAATAAGTGAACGTCAAAAACACACAGGATCATTACGGCTGGGTGGCCATCGCCCTGCACTGGTTGATGGCGCCAGTGGTCATCGGACTCTTCGCCCTCGGCTGGTGGATGCGCCAGCTGTCATATTACGACCCCTGGTATCGCCAGGGCCCCGAGCTGCACAAAAGCATCGGCGTACTGCTATTGGTCCTGCTGGTGCTGCGGCTGGTGTGGAAACTCTACAACCGCAGCCCCGCCCCCGAGCCGGGCACACCCCGCTGGCAACAGCTGGGCGCGCGGCTGGCCCACGGGGTCATCTACCTGCTGCTGTTCGCCATCGGCATCTCCGGCTATCTGATTTCCACCGCCGACGGCCGCCCCATCGAAGTCTTTGACCTGTTTAGCCTGCCCGCCACCATCGGGGGCATCCCCAACCAGGAGGACATCGCCGGCGAGATTCACGAATTGCTCGCCTGGACCCTGATTACGCTGGTGGCCCTGCACGCGCTAGCCGCGCTCAAACACCACTTTATCGACCGCGACGGCACACTGCGCAAAATACTGCTGCCCCGTCGCAGGCCACAGCCCCTGGAGACGAACGATACAGATTCCCAACCAAAGCTGTCACAACCACTCAATAAAAGGAGCATTCCATGAACAAGTTCGCCCTTCTCCTGTGCGCGGCACTGCTGGGCAGCGCCGCCCAGGCCGCGGAATACACAATCGATACCAAAGGCGCCCACGCCTTTATCCAGTTCCGTATCAAGCACCTGGGCTACAGCTGGCTGTACGGCCGCTTCGACGACTTCAGCGGCAACTTTTTCTTTGATGAAAAGGCACCGGAAAAATCCAGTATCGACGTTGACATTGACGTGAGAAGTCTCAACAGCAATCACGCCGAGCGCGACAAACACCTGCGCGGAGAGGACTTTTTGTTTGTGGAGAAGTTTCCCACCGCCTCTTTCAAAAGCACCAGCTATAAAGACCTGGGGGACGGCAAGGGCGAGCTGACCGGCGACCTCACCCTGCGCGGCATCACCAAACCAGTCACCATCGCAGTGACCCACTTGGGCGGTGGCTCAGATCCCTGGGGCGGTTACCGCCAGGGTTTCACCGGCACCACCGAATTTCCCCTGAAAGACTTTGGTATCGACTACAACCTGGGCCCCGCCTCCCAGACAGTGGAGATGATCCTGGACCTGGAAGGCGTCAGAATCTGATCCATTCCGGAAACACAAAGATGCCCGCCAAGCGCGGGCATTTTTGTTTGCCTTGCGCACAAACTCTTAGCGCACAAATCTGACTATTCATTATTTTTTCCTTTCAATTAAATCGCTGGCCAGACGCCCAACCCGGCACAAGAGTGCACCTCTAACGGGCAATTGCCGACTTTGGCACAGCCGTCCAACACCGTTGACAGTAGTTAACGCGGTGAAAGGTCCGTGGAGATTGCAATCCGTCTCAGGATACGTATAAATGAACCCCCTAGGTGGGACGCGCGGACAACACCCCCTTGCCGCGCTCCGGACAGGGGGAACGCCGACGCACAAAGCAAGACTGAAAACCGCACTAAAGAACGGCCAGGGGCTCAACTGGTGACTGTTTACATACCGAGTTGGCGCAGCGGAACCCGCCAGGGAATTCCCACGGCTTTGTGCACTGCCCCGTTGCCCGCCACCTGTAGACCCCAGCACTAAGAGCGATGCAGAAAACGAAGGAACAATAAAAAGATGGCTTGCCTGCAGCCCCCGCACCCGGGTCACCCCGAGTACCTGATG
The DNA here is from genome assembly GCF_040742695.1 of Microbulbifer discodermiae. Lineage (NCBI taxonomy): Bacteria > Pseudomonadati > Pseudomonadota > Gammaproteobacteria > Cellvibrionales > Microbulbiferaceae > Microbulbifer > Microbulbifer discodermiae. Next base: position 29,629 of record NZ_JBFLAB010000023.1, read on the forward strand.
GCGCACCACACCATCGGCCGCCGCGCCGGCGCTGTGGACACCCATATTGCCGATGCCGAAATATCCGGCATCCACGCTGCCATACAGTGGACCGGCACCCACTGGAACCTGCGCGACCTCAGCCGCAACGGCACCTGGCTCAACGACCAGCAACTGGTACCCGCAAAAAACTACCCCCTCAAGCCGGCGGACACCATCCGCTTCGGTCGCGGCGACAATCCCGCCTGGCGCGTGGCCGGGCTGGATGCACCGCGCAACTTGCTGATCGATCTGCAAACCGGCCGGGCGCTGCCCCTGGAGCAGTATCACCTGCTGCCGGAACAGCAGGAGCCGCTGGCCAGCCTGCACCAGAATCCGGTCACCGGCCAGTGGCTCTACGAACTGGTCGCCGACGCCGACAGCACCCAGGTGGTCAGCCACGGCCAGGATATCCGCTGCGGCGGCCACGGTTGGCGGCTGTTTATGGGCGACAGCCAGGGCGCCACCGCGGAATTGTCCCTGCACCGGCTGTCCGTCGCAGACTTCTCCCTGCGCTTTTCCGTCAGCCACCACGAGGAACATGTACAGCTGCAGTTGCACCGGGAGGACATCAAACTGTCCCTGCCGGCGCGCACCCACACTTATCTGCTGCTGTACCTGGCCCGCGCGCGGATGCGGGACCTGCGCCGGGGCGCCGACCCGGACGCCCTGGGGTGGGTTTCCATCCAGCTGGCCACCCGGGAGCTCGGCATCAATGTCAATCACCTCAACACGCAGATTTTCCGCGCGCGCAAGCAGATAGCGGAATCCCTACCGGATGCCATAGACACTTCCAACCTGGTGGAGCGGCGCTCCTGGGAGATCCGTCTGGGCTGCGCGGGGTTTGAAATTTTTAAAGGCACAACGCTGGAATTCGATTCCGCTGAGGCCGCAATGCGGGAATGACTGAAGCCGGCGGGCAGGAGCGGTTTTGTGCGCCAGTACCTGGCGTAAAAATAGTCGCACCTGCCATCCAGTGATACACTGCTGCGTTTGTGCCGGCGGCATCCCAATCGCCGGCACCGCTTCGGGTAGTAATGGGCTCTTACCACCACAAGAACAACAAACGATGACAATCGCCGAACCGGAACAGCAGCAACTGGATCGCTACCGCATAGAGCGCAAGCTCGGCGCCGGTGGTATGGGCCTTGTCTACCTGGCGCGTGACACCAAGTTGCAGCGGCCGGTGGCCATCAAAAAACTGCGCAAGGATACCACCAGCGCCACCGCCGCCCGGCGCATCCAGTCGGAGGCGCAGCTGCTGGCGCGGCTCAACCATCCCAATATCGTGCAGCTCTACGATGTACTGGAAGAGGGTGACGGCGTCGCCCTGGTGATGGAATATGTGGAGGGCTGCACCCTGCGGCAGTGGATGCGGGAGCACAACCCGGGCCTGGCGCAAAAGTTGCAGCTGCTGATCCAGATCTGCCGCGGCCTGGCCCAGGCCCATTCCCTGGGCATAGTCCACCGGGACCTCAAGGCGGACAATGTACTGATCACCAATTTTGGCGTCGCCAAGATCACCGACTTCGGCATCGCCAAATCCCTGCAGGGAGACTCCGACACCCTCACCCGCGAAGACCAGGTGGCCGGCACCCTGGAGGCCATGTCACCGGAGCAGCTGCAGGGCCAGCCACTGGACGCCCGCAGCGACCTGTTCAGCCTCGGCGCCCTGGCCTACCAGTTGCTGTGCGACGCCAAACCCTTTGCCCGGGGCGAAGGGGGCGCCGTGGCCCAGGCACACATAATGGTGAACCAGCCCCATACCCCGCCCCGGGTTGCCTGCCCGGAGCTGCCGGAAGCCCTGGCGGCACTGCTGGACCGGCTGCTGAGCAAGCTGCCCCAGCGGCGGCCGCAATCCGCCACCCAGGTGGCCGAGGCGCTGGCGCTGCTGCAGGCCCAGGGCGCCGATGCCGGCGGCCCGGAATTCTCCGCCACCGTTACCCGGCTGCTGCGCAAACCCCCCAGCCGCCGCCGGCGCCTATTCTTTGGCCTGGGGGTCGCAACTCTGCTGGCCGGCGCCAGTGCCTGGGGCTGGAAGCAGATGAACCAGTTGCAACCCCAGTATATCGCCGTGCTGCCGGTGCAGATCCGGGGCCAGGTCGAGGGCGGCGATAGAACCGAAGCGCTTACCGCTGCTATGGTGCGCCAGGCACTACTGAGTTCCGCCACACAACTGAAAGCCAGTGCCCTGGTCAGCTTTACCCCCAGGGAGGGTCAGGATTTCGATGCCCAGCTGCGCAAGATGCGCGACAAGGGCGTCACCGATGCACTGCTGGCACAGTTACAGTGCGCGCGGCTACACTGCGAAATCGAACTGCAGCGCATAAATCCGACGGACAGTCAGATCAAACAGCAGACCGGGTTTGCCTTTCTGGCGGACAAGCGCCAGGAGGCCCAGTACCGTATCAGCCATAGTGCTACGGCACTGTTTCCCAGCGGCTACCGGCAGGCTCCAGGCGAACGTATGCTGATGTCGGATACGGACTATAAGGACTATTTGAATATTATCGGCCGACTGGAAAGCAAGGAACTGGATGAAACAGATCTAAATACCCTGATTCAGCTCAGCGATAGCTATCCTAAAAACCGCGCCATCTACCGGGGTATTACCGACACGGCCGCACGGCTGTTTGTTTTATCCGGCAACCCCGGCTATCTGGATACTGCTGCCCGGGAACTGGACAATGCCATTGCATTTGGTATTTCCGCAACGGCTATGACAGAACTCAAACTGTTGCTGTATGGCCTGGGAGAGCGGGAGGATCAGTTTGAACTCCTTCTCAAAAAGCTGGAACAGGATAATTTCCCCCTCGCAGCATTGAAAAACAGCCGGGCCAGATTTTTTTTCCGCAAAGGGGATTACGCTTCGGGGCTGGACTATGCACAACAGGCTGCCGCCCTTCATGCCTCGGCGGATAACTTCTATCTGGTAGCCCTAAACCAGATTTCCAGCCGCGATTATGACAGTGCCCGCGCCACACTCAGTCAGTTGACCCAGACCTATCCCGACCACTGGTCCTCCTACTCGGCATTGGGAGTAATAGAGTTGGAAAATGGTAACCTGGATGCAGCTGAGGCGGCTATTACTGCTATTCCCCATCCACTGCGCAGCTGGCGCGCCCGTAAAAACCTGGGGGTCAGCTATTTTCTCGGCGGCCGCTACCAACAGGCATTGGAGGAATTTATCGATGTACTGTCACAGGTGCCCGAAGATGTCTCCACCAGGGTCCATATTGCCGAGTCTTTTTTGATGCTGGGACAAGAGGAAGAGGCCCGACAGGGTTTTGCCGAAGCATTAGCATTAACAGAAGCCGCGCCCGGGCTACGGGAAAGGCGCTACCGGGCCCTGGCCCTGGCCCATCTGGGCCACGAGGCAGAGGCCATCGCCATGGTACATCAACTGGTACAGGAAGCCCCGGAAGATACGGATATCAAATACTTCTCTGCCCAGGTCTATGCTCTCAGTGGCCAGTGGCCTTCGGCCGACTACTATATCCGCCAACTCATTGAACAGGGGATGGGCGCAGCCTGGTTTAACCTGCCAATCTTTAAACCCCTCTGCGCCCGGCCCCAGACGGCCGAAAAAGTTTTGGCCGCCCTCTGTCATTAATTACAAGGGATCAAGTTCCGCGTCCGGGTCCGCCGAGAGCACCAGCTGACCACAGGGGTCCTGGGCCGCCCATTTAAAGGAAAAGCCGCAAGTCTCCTGTGATGGAGCCTTGATACGGATTTTTAGCGTCTGTGGCCTGCCACATACCTTTTCCACTCTTTTGATGCCGGTACTGCCCCCATGGCACTCGCCGCAGATTTCCATCCCGTCGTATTTGTCGTCTTCGGTCATTTGCTTGTCGGCAAATACCAGGTCGGTATCCACCAGCTGTACCACCAGCACCGCCTTGCCGGAGGCCTGGGGACCGCCTTCCTTAACTCCCAGAAACTTCAGCCGCAGTATATCGGCGTCATTGCCGTGGGCGTCCCGCAGCAGCCATTTCTCGCCGTCTCCGCGGGGCTTGAGGGTATAGTTGACCCGCACCTTGCCCTCTTTGGGCACCTCCACCGGTGCCGCCATATCCATTTCCATTACTGTTTCTGTCATGGTCCACTCCCGAAACTCTATCGCCTGTTGTAGCCCCGCCAAGCGCGCGGGGTGCTTTTTATGGTGATTGCACCGACACTGCTTGTAGCTCAAAGCGAGCGGCCTCGCCGCCGGCCATCTGACTGGCAAATCAACAGCGCGATGCAAGGCGGGAAATTTACCACCATCCGGTCACCAGTACGAGTAAATGCCATTACACGGCCTTACAGGTGTCGCCTTGCCAACAGGTGTCGCCTTGCCAGGGGTGGCGGCGGTAAAATATACTTTTTACCCGATGTCACTTGGTTCGACGATACTCCTGACTGGCTCCTGGATAAAAAACTATTTTTACGTCGATCACCAAGCAGAAAAATAGAAAAAAATAGAAAAAAACAGGTGGACCGCCGCGCCGGTTCACCACCAGGAAGCAGGTTGAACGGTTGCCCACACCATTTCCCCATACAATGCGGGCCCTCGCCGCCGACAGGTCGCGGCCACTGCTCGCCGCCACCTCCACGGGGCTGTTACTGCTGGCCATCTGGTCTCTGTGGCTGTTGCGCGCCGATATCACCCTGTATAAAACCAGCGCCAGCGCGCGGCTGGAACAAGACGACAACAGTGTGCAACTGAGCGCCCAGCGGGGGGGCAAAATCCTGGCAGTTGCGGCCCGGCTGGGCGATACACTGGCGGCAGGGGATATAGTGGTGCAACTGGACGCCAGCCCAGCGCAACTGCAGCAGGCCGGGGAAATCCGGATTTCCGCCAGCCTCGACACGGAACTGGAGGCCATACAAAGGGAGCGGCAACTGCTGGACGCTCAGTACCAAAAAGACCATGAGGCCCGGGCAGCGGAGTTGGAACGGCTGCGCCAGCTGCACCGGTTGCAGGAGAGCAACCTGGCCATCCAGACCGACGTCGCCAACCGCTTCCAGAAACTGGCGCAAAAACAGCAGGCGGCGCAGCTGGATTACCTGCGCGCCAAGCGCGACAGGCAGCAGGCGCTGATGACAACCCTGGAGGCCTGGAGCGCAGTGGAGGCGGCCGAAACCCGGCAGCGGCGCGGCGAGCAGGAATACCAGCGCGCCCTGGCCGCCCTGGCCCAGCGCAACAGCCAGATACGGCGGCAGATACAGGAGGCGGATACCCGCCTGCAGCAACACAGTCTGGCGGTGGAGGAACAGCACCTGCGCACGCCCATCGCCGGTACCCTGTCGTCTCTGGCGGAGCTGCGCCCGGGCCAGGTACTGGCGGCGGGCCAGGTGGTGGGCGCCATCCGCGCCGACGGCGGTCTGCGGGTCAGCGCCCTCTATAACCCCGCCGACGCCCTCGGCCATATCCGCCCGGGTCAGTCGGCACGGGTGGAGCTGCAGGGGTTTTCCCGGGCCAGATACGGCCAGATAAGGGCGCGGGTAACCCGCGTCGCCAGCGCTGTGCAGGACGGCCGGATTGCGGTGGAATTGCGCATCGACGATCCGCCGCCGGCGGGGCTGCCGCTGCTGCACGATCTGCCCGCCCGGGTGGAAGTGGCCACCGCCAACATCAGCCCCTGGCAACTGCTATTGCAGCGGGCCGGCCGGCTGCTGGCCCCCCAAGGGGTTGCCGCAGAGGTGGAAACAACCCTGGGGTCGGGCCAGTGAACCCCCAACGTCGCTGGCTGGTACCGGAGGTGGTGCAGACCTCCAATATGGACTGTGGCCCGGCGGCGTTGAAGTGCCTGTTGCAGGGATTTGGTATCAATGCCCACTACGGGCATCTGCGTGACGCCTGCCACACGGACGTAGACGGCACCTCCATCAATACCCTCGAACAGGTGGCGGGGGCACTGGGACTGGACGCGGCGCAGATGGTGGTGCCGGTGGACCATGTGCTGCTGCGGGAGCCCGGTTATCTGCCAGCCCTGGCGGTGACCCGCCTGCCCAACGGCAACACCCATTTTGTGGTGGCCTGGCGCCGCTGGGGCCCCTGGGTGCAGGTGATGGACCCGGCCAGCGGCCGGCGCTGGCCCCGGGCACAGGGGTTTCTGCGCGACCTGCACCGCCACACCCTCAAAGTGTCCCCGGCGGATTGGCGCGCCTGGGCCGGCGGCACCGATTTCACCCACCCTCTGTGCCAGCGTATAAAACACCTGGGCCTCACCAGTGACGACGCCAACGCCCTCTGCCAGCAGTCTCTGGCCCCGGGCGACTGGCTGCCGCTGGCGTTTCTGGATGCCGCCGTGCGTATGCTAGCGGCGCTCCGCCAAGCCGGCGCCATCGCCCGCGGCCGCGAGGCCCAGGGGCTGCTGCTCAGCCTCTCCGACCGCTGCCGCACTGCGCCGGAGCAGGCCATGCAGCTGGTGCCGGAAAGTTTCTGGTGCGCCCGCCCCCACAGTTCCCCTCACCCCTCTTCTCGGGAAGTCCACGAGAGCGAAGGTTTAGCCACAAATCCGGCGTTGCTGGAATTTACCGGCGCTGTACTGCTGCGGGTAAACGGCGTAAAGAAGGCGCCAAAACCGCAATCCGAAACCCTGGCCCGGACCCTGAATACACCGCCGCCGCAACCGCTGCGGGAACTCTGGGGCCTGCTGCGCCAAGACGGTCTGCTGGCGCCAACAGTACTGGTGTTAGCCATGTTCGGCTCGGTGTTCGGTCTTATGGCCGAGGTGCTGCTGTTCCGCGGCCTTATCGATATCCATGGAGAACTGACCGGCGGTGCCCAGCGGCTGGGGGCGGTGGCGCTGACCCTGGGCTTTATGCTGACCCTGCTGCTGGTGCAATACCCGGCCGCCAAGGTGCAACTGGTGTTGGGGCGTCAGTTGGAAAACCGGTTGCGGATGCGTTTTCAGGCCGCGCTGCCGCGTATCCCGCCGCACTTCTTCCACAGCCGCCCGGCCTCGGACACCGGCGAGCGGGGTCACCGCCTGGCGGGCCTGCGGGAAATCCCGGTGCTGGGGGGCAGTATCCTGTTCAAGGCCCTGTCCCTGATGGCCACCGCCGCCGGCATTATCTGGCTGGCCCCCTTCACCGCCCCCCTGGTACTGCTGATGGCCGCCCTGCAGCTGGCCATACCCCTGGCGTTCCAGCCGCTGCTGGGGGACCACCAGATGCGGGTACAGACCCACTCCGGCGCCCTGGCGCGCTTTTATATGGATGCCCTGTTGGGGGTCATTCCCATCCGCACCCACGGCGCCGGCGAGTCGGTGCGCCGCGCCCACGAGCAACTGCTGGCCCAGTGGGCCGGGGCCGGACGCACCAGCCTGGGCCTGCAGATCGGCAGCCAGGCCATACAGCTGATGGTCAACACCACCCTGGCCAGCGCACTGGTGCTGTGGGTGCTGGCGGCCAAGGGAGCGGGCCCGGACCTGTTGCTGCTGGTCTACTGGGTACTGGCGCTGCCGCCTCTGGGGGAGGACATCACCACCCTGTTGCGGGACTACCCGCGCCAGCGCAACACCCTGCTGCGGGCGCTGGAGCCGCTGCAGGCGGCAGAACCTGCGGAGGAAAAAGACGGTCCGGGGCCATCGGCGGCGCCCGATGGAGAAGATGCAATCAATTCTGTGCTGGAGGGCCCGGCGGCACTGCGCTTCGAGCGTGTCTGCGTCAACGCCAGTGGCCGCACCCTACTGCGCGATATCGACCTCGCCATAGGCCCCGGGGAACACCTGGCCATCGTCGGAGAATCCGGCGCCGGCAAGTCCAGCCTCGCCGGGCTGCTGCTGGGCTGGCACAGGCCCGCCAGCGGTCAGTTGCTGCTGCACGGCGAGCCGCTGGAAAAAACCCTGCTGGCGCGCTTTCGCCGCCGCTGCGCCTGGGTGGACCCGGCGGTGCAGCTATGGAACGGGAGCCTGCTGGACAACCTCCACTACGGCAATGACCCCCAGACACCCCTGTATCCACTGCTGCAACAGGCGGAGCTGCTGCAACTGGTGGCGGACCTGCCCGACGGCCTGCAGAACCAACTGGGCGAGGGCGGCGCCCTGGTCAGCGGCGGCGAGGGCCAGCGGGTGCGCCTGGGCCGCGCTCTGGGCAGGGACACGCCCGCCTGCGCCATTCTGGACGAGCCCTTCCGCGGCCTGGATCGCCAGCAGCGCCGCCAACTGCTGGGCCGGGTGCGCCAGCTGTGGCGGCACAGCACCCTGATCTGCATCAGCCACGATATCGCCGAAACCCAGCATTTCGGCCGCGTACTGGTGGTGGCCGACGGTTGTATCGTCGAGGACGGCGCACCGGCTGCCCTGGCCGCGGACCCCGAGTCCCACTATGGGCAATTGCTGAGTGCCGAGCGGCAACTGTGGGCCGACTGCTGGGACAGCCCCGACTGGCGGCACCTGCGTATGGAAAAGGGGCACCTCAGCGAAGTAACCCTGGCGGGGGAGCCAGCCCGTGAACACTGACTGGCTGCGCAGCCTCTGCTGGCCCCGCGACCAGCTGCACCTGGCTCTGGTATCGCTGGGACACCACAGCGGACTGGGGCCCGCCGGGGCCGGTGCAACCCAGGGGCCAGGCGCCCGGGCCGACCTGGATTCCTGGCTGGCAGACACTGCCGCCACCCTGGACCTGCAGGCACAGTGTGTCAGCAGCCGCCTGGACGAACTGGAGCCACTGCTGGCAGGCGCAGCGCCGGCGCTGGTCCGGCTGCGCTTTGGCAGCGAAGAACGCTTTTTGGCCCTATGCCGCGGCGGCCACCGCCGGCTGCAGGTGCTGCGTCCGGATCTCACCATCGGCCGCCTGGCCACCGCGAAGCTGGCGGCGCAACTGGCGGAACCCCTGGTGGCGCCCCAGCGAAAGTCGGTGGAACAGTTGCTGGACGATGCCGGCGTGAGGGGGCGGCGCCGCTGGCGGGCGGCGCGAACACTGTTGCAACAGCGCCTGGGAGGCGAGGCCCTGGATGGCTGTTGGCTGCTGCGTGCTCCCGCCCATCGCCCCTTTCGGCAGCAGCTGAGACGGCACGGCCTCTACCGGCGCGGCGCCGCGCTGCTGGGCTGTCACACATTGCAGGTGAGCCTGTTCCTGGCCAGCTGGTGGGTGATTGGCCGCGCTTTGCTGAGCGGCCATGGGGACAGCGGCTGGCTGGCGGCCTGGGTGCTGCTGCTGGTCTCCCAGGTTCCCCTGGCGCTGCTGGCGACACGCCTGCAGGGCGACATCGCCATCGACCTGGGCGCGCTGCTCAAGACCAGGCTCCTGGCCAGTGCCCTGCGCATGGCCCCCGGCAAGGTCCGTCACCTGGGCTCGGGACAGGTGCTGAGCCGCGTCTTCGACGCCGAACATATAGAGGCGGACACACTGCACGGCGGTTTCCTGCTGCTGCTGGGCACGGTGGAGCTGGCGCTGGCAGTGCCGGTATTGCTGCTGGGTGCGGGCGGTACCCTGCAGTTGCTGGCGCTGCCGCTGTTTTTGCTGCTGGCCTTTGTGCTGGGCCGCCGCCAATATCGCCGGCGGCGCCAGTGGACCGCCCGGCGCCTGGCGCTGACCCACGGCCTGATCGAAAAAATGACCGGCCACCGCACCCGCCTGGCGCAGCAGGCACCAACCCAGTGGCACAGGGGCGAGGACCGGGAACTGGGCGACTATCTGCGCGATTCGGCGGCTATGGACACAGCCACAGCGCAACTGGTGGCGCTGTTGCCCCGGGCCTGGCTGTTGCTGGGTATCGCCGGGCTGGCACCGGCGTTTGTGGCCGGCGGCGGCGGTGCCTCCACCGCCATTGCCCTGGGCGGGGTACTGCTGGGCTACCGCGCCGCGGTCAAAGCCGTGTACGGCTATACCAGCGCCGTCAATGCCCTGGTGGCCTGGGAGAAAGTGCGCCAGGTTTTCGCTTTAGCGCCGCCACCCGCCACAGTCGCCCAGTTACCTGCCGCCCGCCGCAGGGACCGCAAGGAAAGTCCACAGCAGCCGCTCTGCTATTTGCGCGACCTGCGCCTGTGCTACCCCGGCAAGCAGCACCCGGCGCTGGCAGGCTGTTCCCTGGTGATAAGGCGCGGCGAGCACCTGCTGCTGCGCGGCGCCTCCGGCTCCGGTAAGTCCACCCTCGCCAACGCCCTTACCGGTACCCAGCCGCCGGACGACGGCCTGCTGCTGGTGCAGGGCTATGACCGCGCCAGCCTGGGCGCAGATGGCTGGCACCGGCTGGTGGCCTCGGCGCCCCAGTTTCACGAGAACCATGTGCTGGCGGAAACGTTTCTGTTCAACCTGTTGCTGGGGGACCAGTGGCCCGCCAGCCGCGACGGCCTGCGGCGCGCCCACACCATCTGCCACCAGTTGGGGCTGACCCCGCTGCTGGAAAAGATGCCGGCGGGCATGTTGCAGACGGTGGGGGAAATGGGCTGGCAGCTGTCCCACGGCGAGCGCAGCCGTTTGTTTATTGCCCGCGCCCTACTGCAGAACGCCGAGCTGCTGGTACTGGATGAAAGCTTTGGGGCATTGGACCCCCGGACGCTGCGCCGGTCGCTGGACTGTGTCAAACAACACGCGAAAACATTGCTGGTAATCGCCCACCCCTGATGGACTTAAGCCGCTAAAAGGAGCCTTCGCAACTGAACAGAGGTAAAGTAAGACAGGGAACCGAATTCGGCACTGCCCCGGCAGCGCCGAACTGTGCGGGCACTGGCCCGCGGAGCCGCCGTCCGGCCCAGGCCGGATATTAACGACAACCAAGAGCAGAGAGGAGAGTCACTATGCTGACCCAGACCGACATCAAAGCCGGGCCGGATGCAGAACTCGATCCGGAATAACCCCGTTCGGCTGACACAAAGCGGCGGCGCAGTTTGTCCGCCGCAATTTCAACCAACCATAAAAAGGAGAAGCGCAAGTGCTGACCCAGACAGACATAAAAGCCGGGCCCGACGCCGAACTCGATCCGCCGGAAGCCTGAAAAACACCAGGGCGACGCAATTTGTCCGCCGCGATTTTAACCAACGATAAAAAGGAGAAGTGCAAATGCTGACCCAGACAGATATCAAAGCCGGACCGGAAGCCGAAATTGATCCAGAATAGATGGATGCAATACCGCGGCGGCGCAGCTTAGCCGTCGTTTTTACTGGCCTGCAGTACATTGATCAAAGGGGTAAACATGAATAAAAAAAGCGGCGGTCAGCTATCCTGACCGCCGCCCGTAAATGATGGTCCCAACCATCGACGGTTACAACAACACTATCAAGAGCGAAAAGGAGCATCCCTGCCCCCACCAGACCTTTCCAAGAAACACGACAAGCGTAGGCTCTGTGGCTGTCGCGTCAGTCCGGTGATCCGGCTTGCGCCGAATGGGGTCCGTACCGCGCCGCTTCACTGGGAATACGGCGGTAGGTCCGTCGGATCCTGCTGGAGAGCACACACCGCGTCTCTCACTGGGGACCAATTTACCGGGACAGGGATTACAGGTCGATCACACGTCATTACACGCTATTACAGCCAATGCTCAGGCCACGGGCCGGGCCGTCCTTGGCCGGTGCCGGGGAAAGAGACACACAGCTATCAGTCGCCGTGGGATGCGATGCAACCCCCCTGTTCATTACGGTTGGTACCACAAAGACAGCACAAAAGTACCAGTTATCCACATCACTCATTGGGGATTCGGCCTATCCTTTGCCAGCGTATCTTTACTTTGTCTCCATTAGTGTCAATATGGTTTAACCTTGCAATCCGTTCGATAATCCCCCCTCGATTGAATTGCCGGGTTTATCAATAAATTGTCGGAATCATAAGAGAAAAAAATTGGGTAGTTAAAATGCTTAAAATAAAATTACCGAGAATAATCTCCGCAATCGCTTTTTCCCTGGTTTCGGCTTCCGCCGCGGCACAGATTTACGACCTGGAAACAGACCTGGGCGATTCCTATTACTATACGGACCATTTTGAAATCACTATCGACAAGCCCGCTGACCGTGTCTGGCCACAGCTGCTGCACATGGGCCAGTGGATGCCCTGGATGGCCGTGGAGGGCGGAGACAGCAAGCCGGTGACCGAAGGTGACCGGGTGAACCTCTATGGCGATGTCACTATTGAAGTGGTGAAGGTAATTCCCCGCAAAATGATTCTGCTGGCCAATCTGCCCCATACCGACAGGGGGGAACAGTCACAGGGCATCGCTATGATTTCCATTGCGGAATCCGACGGCAAGACCCTGGTTTCCCTGTTTATGAACCGGATTTACCACTGGTTTGACGAGGCGGAAAACCCCCAGCGGGCAACGCGGGTATCCGCTGACTTCGCCAGCCAGCGCCAGGCGACGTTTAGGGACAGGTTTCTGGCTAAACTGAAACAGCTGGCGGAAAGCCAGCCGTAAAAGCTGCAGCCCCGGAGCTGGACAGGCCAGGGCTGCGCAGACGGGCTTGCCCAGCCCTTGTGGCCGCCGATTGAACGACCACAGGGCTAAGCCCTAACAGGCTGTTGAAATTCGAAGAATTTCGACGCCTGGTACCGGAATATGGATGTTCCGGCAAAATCGACGACGCCTAAGTCGTTGATTTTGGAAGAAAAGTGAAAATCACATTTTTCGCTTTTCGTGTTTTGAAACAGGCAGGATGCCTTTTTCAACAACCTGCTAAGAGATTTATAGGCCTTCGACGATCCACTGGGAGTGGGACAGATTGGGATCTCCTGTACCCGTCAGATAGGGGCTGCGGTTACCGGAATAAAACCACAAATAGTCGTTCCAGTAAGTATTTTTGATGGTCCACAAGTTACCCGCCGGATTCAACTCGTAGCCGGCCTGACTGGAGGAATTATACAATTTCCCGCGGCCGGAAAAGGTATCGTAACTTAAAAACAAGTCCGCATTCTTCTTTGTGCGAAAGAAAGTTTTATCACTGGCTTCTACCGCGATGAATTCAATCGCCATGCCACTCTCTGAGTAGAGGGTTTCATTGTTAGACAGGCTGCCACGGACAACCAATGGCTCCATATCGATAGAATTTCTGATCACAACGGTATTGCCGGAATCCGCCGGCAGCTGAGGAATACTCCAATTCGCGGGAGTGTTTAACCAGCTCAGAGACTTCCACTGCCAATTGAATGGCATTTGCATATAGGGGTCGTTTAAGTCGCTGTAGCCATCCACAGGCTCGATATTATACAGGCACTGGCGGCGCTGTTGTTCCAGTTCCGCCACTCGTGCCGGTTGGCTGCCAGACTCCACCCCGAGCCCAAGCATACATTCATACTGGGTCATACCAGGACCCGTCTGCTCCGGGGCAAGGACATAGGTCTCGTCCCGATGGGATTCATCCTCATACCAACCCAGCATTTCCGCTTCATCGAAGGACAGCCAGTTGTCCACCAGTGTCTGAGCCTCCTGGGTTGCCACATTCTCCCGCTGCGCATAGGGGGTTGCCATGGTGCGGACAAAAGCCGCCCATAAGTCCTTGCTCGCCTCCATGGCAACCAGGGCTACTGGTTTCATGGAGCTGACTTTGTAGGCACCCCAACCGGCCTCGAGCCGGGTATCCGGATACCAGATAACATCACCACTGGTAAAGTTCACCGCCTTTGTCGCGTCGTGGGTATGCTGCTCTGTGCCTTCAGAGCACAGGTACGCCTTGACCTGGCGGATTTTCTCATAATTGTCATCAGGCAGGCGCACCGTGTGCTCCGGGCTGAAAGAATCCTGGAAAACATGCACCGCACGGCCAAACAAAAAATAGTTGAGATCGACATTGGCATGTGCGGAATAGGCGCCGCCGTCCCATACTTTTGCATCTTTTTGCTCGGCCATCGCCGCGTTGACGAAGTGTGCGACAAACCGCTGCTGGGAGCGAATCGCCGCATCGACACCGCCTTCCCCCCCCACATCGTCGTAACGGCGCATAAAGTGATCCCGCTGAAGCTCAGCCGGTTCTTGCGCAACAGCATTGAAGCAGTCGATTCCACCAACCGTCGCCTTGGCAACATTGAAGCCCCCGGTATCCACCCAGCGTTCACCAACAATGGCCGCATAGATGTAATCGTAGCGAGGCTCAAACTGCGTATTGCTGTTCAGGAAGCCTGTCAGCCGGGTTACCTCATTCTGAGCCAGCTGCAAGTCCGTGTTTTTGGCCAGCCCCTGACTCCAGCCGGAGCGTGGATCATTGGGGTCGGCCGCAATAATGTGTTCCGCGTTCAGGAGTTCCAGCGCGGAGGTTCGCGTCAGCCACTCATGGCCCATTGGAATAGTGCCACCGCCGCCTATTTGCGTGAAGGCTGCCGCACTGTTGGCAACAAGTAGAACTGTTACAAAACTGATCAATCGACTGGTCAACCGAATGGTTGCTGTTCTATGCATTGAAAACCTCAAAAAAACAAAAAAATCCCAAATTTCTATCTGTAGCTTCTATTTATCGCTTCCTGCCGGACGATTATTCACCAGCCAGCTTATTTAATTGCCGGGCAAATAGATTGAAAAGCACTGAATACCTGTGCCTTTACGACCAATGATCGTTGCAGGTTTATATAAAAGGGAATTTAAAACAGACTTTAAATCCAAAATTTCCAGCTATGGAAAATCCGCTGGAACACGACTGCGGGAGTATCACAGCTTTAGTGAGCCCTTTCAGCTAATCAATTCAAGCAATTGCGGTGACCCCTGTCACAATCTTACGCCTGAACTTGATACGCTACCCTGGGGGAAGGAGCAACCTTAACTATGGCTGGGGGTTGGACATCCCGGGTGCGGCCAATCATATAGCGTGTTAGCATGGTCCGATGCGCTGAATTCCCATAACGCCAATCAGGCTGCCTGGCGTAAATCGGGGCGGTCTAACACCGGGGGGTGGTTGGATTTACCCGAAAACACACTCATTGGCGACAGTGGTCTTTAATATCTGACACCCCGGGGCCTGTTTACACCACCCCGGCGATACCGACCCGGATCGCCGCGGCGGTTCAAAGGACTCCACCCACTGGAATGCCGAGATGCGCCGTTTCCTGGCACTGATCCTAGCCTACCTTTTCCTGGCCCTGGCGCTGGTGGGGATTCTGGTTCCCGGCCTGCCGACAGTGCCCTTTCTGCTGTTAACCGCCTGGTTTGCCGCCAAGGGCTCGGAGCGACTGCATCGCTGGCTCTATGCGCACCCCCATCTGGGCAAACTGCTGATCGACTGGGAACAGCAGGGTGCCATCTCCAGAGGTGCCAAACTGCTGGCGGTCATCATGCTGGTGGTCAGCTGGACAATCCTTTATCACCGCCTGGAAAACGCCTGGGTGCTGGCGGGCATAGCCCTGCTGTTTGTGGCGGTGGCCGGCTACCTGGTCAGCAGGCCGGAGCCCGACTCTGACAAGTAAAGGAACCTTTGATTAAAGGGCGACAGCCTGTTGCAAAAACACCTTTGCAACAAACTGCTAAAGAATAATATGCGGGAGATAGCGGCTCATATCCTGGGTCACCAGAGCGCGGTCCTCGCGGATGGAGATACCAGCGGCCCTGTCATCCACCAGCCAGCTGCCCACCAGGGTGTAGTTGTCGCCGAACTTCGGCAGCGGGTGCATACCCTGATACACATAGCCCTCCTGACCGTAGGGCCCGTCGGACAGCGGTTGTACTTCGCCCCCGCGCACTATGGAAATATTGGCTCCCTCCCGGGAGAAAACCGGCTTTTTCACCAGCTCGGAAAAATCGCCGGCCAAGTGCAGCTCGTCCTCGAAAAACGACGGCAGCAGGTTGGGGTGGCCGGGAAACCGCTTCCAAAGCATGGGCAGCAGCGCCTTGTTGGACAGAATCGCTTTCCACGGCGGCTCCAGCCAGCGCACCTGGCTGTTAGGCAACAGGGCGCCGAACTCCTCGCGAAACATAAATTCCCAGGGGTACAGCTTGAACATCCAGGTGATCACCTGATCGCGCAAGTCGCTGAACCGGCCCTGGGCATCCCGGCCTATGTCCTCGATAAAAACAAAATGGTTGGCGATACCCGCCTGGTCGGCACAGTCCTGCAGATACTGGACAGTCCCGCGATCCTCCTCCGTGTCCCTGCAGCAGGCGAAGTGCAACTCCCGGCCGGGGGTCAGGAACTGCAGATCCCGCAGGCGGTTGACCAGCTTTTCCTGCAGGCTGTTGAACTGGTCCGCCTGCAGCGGCAGTGCGCGCCGATCCACATTGTCCTGCAGCCACAGCCACTGCCAGAAACCCGTTTCGTACAGGCTGGTGGGGGTGTCGGCGTTATTTTCATACAGCTTTGCGGGGCCCTGCCCCGAATAGGCGAAGTCGAGGCGGGAATAGAGGCTGGGGTCGCCGTTGTGCCAGGAATCGCGCACAAAATCCCAGTACTGTGCGGGAATACAGAAGCGCTGCAGCAGTGCCTCGTCCTCCAGCACCTGTGTCACCACCTCCAGGCACATCTGGTGAATTTCCTCGGTAGGGTCCTCGATGTCCCGCTCTATCTGCTCCAGGGAAAACTGGTAATAGGCGCTTTCATCCCAGTAGGGCTGGCCGTACATGGTATGGAAATGGAAACCGAACTCCCGCGCCCGCTCCTGCCAGCGCGGGCGCTCCCCAATCGGCAAGCGCAGCACTATTCAGCCGCCCCAACCACCGGAACGGCCACCGGAGCGACCACCGCCCCAGTTGGACTTGGCGGAGGCCACGGCGCCAAAGCCGCCGCGGGAAACGGTCCTGGTGACCTTGGGTTTGGGCTGGGTTGCGCTCTTGTCGACGGTATAGCTGGTTTTGCCATAGCGGCCGATCACCTGACCGTCGGCGGTCATCAGCCGGTCCCGGTAGCGGGAGCCGGAGTAGCGATAAACTGGGTTGTAATAGCCGGAATAGTGGCGTCTGTCGCTGTCCAGCAGCGAGGCCACCATAAAGCCGGTCATCAGGGGCATCCAGACACCGCTGCCGGTTTCCCTGCAGTTGCCAAACTCGGATTCACACTGGGACAAATTGGCGTACTTGGGCCCGGTGCGCTCCGCCTCCGCCAGGGCGCGCTGGTAGGCGGCCTCACACTTGGCCTGATCCAGGCTGGTGTTGTCCACACAGTCCTGCACCGAGGAGACCACCTTTACCTCTTCGTCCGCAGAACAGCCCATCAGTGCGGCGGCCACGCCGATCACCAGGGGGCGCAACACAAAATTTGCCCCCCTGTCCTTGCGCATCCTGGCCAGGTCGATATATCCGGTACGTTTCATGGCCACTCTCCGGTTAGTAACTCATACAGGCGGCGTTGAGCACACCGACGGAAATGGTAGTGGCGGCCAGCATGACACCCGCGCTCAGCTCGCCGTCCTCGATTCGCTCGACGATGCGCGGCATAAAGACGAAGCGGATAATGGCAAAGGCGAGCAGCTGCGCCACCAGTGCCACCAGCGCCCAGGTGGCGAAGTCGACCAGGGAAACCGAATTGCTGGCGGCGCCGGCGACGGCGATGGCAAAACCCAGCACGGCCCCGCCAAACCCGATGGCGGCCGCCACATTCCTGTCCTCGCGGATCAGTTTCCACTCGTCGTGGGGCGTCACCAGTGCGTAGAGAAATTTAAACGCGATCAAAAATACCAGTGACAGGCCAAAATAAGCACCAAAATGCAGGATACCAGTCAGTAAATCATAGGGCTGGTCCATTGGGTTTTCTCCTTGTTATCCGTGAATAGTCAGCTGTGAAGGGGTCAGGGTGATGCCGGTGCTGATCACCAGGCTGCGGCTCAGATATCCGGCCTGCTCCCGCTTCTCTTCGGCGGAGAGAAACAGGGATTCGGTGCGCTGGTCGGACAGGGGCCTTTCGAACAGCATGGTGAACTGGTCCGTAAGCGAATGCTCCCCTTCCCCGTCATAGGTTTTCTCCGCCATGTGCACCGGGTTGTGATAATCGCCGGCGGAAGTCCAGACCCGGCCGTAGGTCCTCTCCCGCAGGCTATAGCTGGCGGCGCCTATCTCGCGCTGCAACAGCCGGTCCCAGGCCTGCTGGCCGGCGACGTCCAGGGTGTCGTAGAAGTGAAACAGTTTTACGTCCACCACATGCTCGTCAGTTTGGCCACCTTCCGCCACCACCTGCAGCCAGGCATCGTCGTCGGTATAGAAGCGGTAAACCCAGGTTCCGTCCAGCTCCACCAGGCCGGCGGCGCGGATGATCTGTGTGGGGGAACAGGACTCGATGGTGAGTTCGTCCAGTATCAGGCGAATGGCGAGGGGGTCCAGTTCGAAGCTGGCCCCCAGGCGCAACCCCATGATTTCCGGCGTTTTCACCGCTGCCGTCCGCTTTCCCTTCAGCTTGTCGATCAGTCCGGTAAACATTGACCAACACCTTCCTCTACCTGGGTTTTTATGTCAAAACACTGTTTTTCATCCAGCCTCTGGGCGGCAATGTAATACAGCATGTCCCCTTTGCCCACCCTCGCAGTCAGCGCAGGGTTTACGTCGATCTTCACTTGGTCCGGACGGCGCACGGCGATCAGCGTGGCGGACAGATCCCGTTTGAAACGATCGAACAGGGCGGCAATCGGCAGCGGCTCCTCGCCGCGGTACTCCACACTGTACTGGGTCATGCCGTAAGTGCTGTCCAGCAGCTGCCGGTGCAAACGGGCGGAGCCCGGGTCCAGGGAGGATTTGGCCAGCAGCTCCACCGCTACCGAGGGAATACACTCGATATTGGGACAGTGGGCGCGCAGTAATTCGCCCACATTTTCATCCTGGAAATAGGCGGTCTTGTGGCTGCGGGGACTCAGTTTGTCGCAGAACAGGGCGGTGGTCAGGGTGACGTCGTCGAGGGGGTTGTCGATGATAATGCGCGCCGCATCGGCCAGCCCGGCGCGCTGCATCCCCTCTATGTGGGAAAAGGATTCCACCCGCACAAAGTCGATTTTGCCGGGCATGGGGTTTTCGATATCGGCTTCCACGCACAGCACTATCTCCGCTGCGGCGCCGTTGGTTTTGGACCGCAACAGCTCGATCAGGCGCAGGGTTCGCGTGCCATTCCAGCCGATAATAACCGTGTGATTCTTGTGATCTGTCATACGCAAACCTCTCTTTCCCCGCTGCGCAAACTCCGACACCGCGAAGCCCACCTGGGTAATTACCATGGCAAAGAGACTCAGGCCGAGGGGTATCACCCAGGCCACCACCACCAGCTTGCCCGCCGGCGTCACCGGTGAGAGATCGCCGTAACCTACTGTGGAGGCGGTGACCACCAGCCAGTAGATAAAATTGCCGGGAGCGGTCAGGTCGCTTTCCCCCACGGCACTCAGCAACAGGTAACAGCTCGCCACATAGCCGGCCACCGCGAAGATCACGGTACTGGCACTGGCCTTAATAAAAAGCGACGCCAGAAGGCGTCGCACTCGATATAACAGCATCCTAAGCTTTTTCGCGACTTGCCAGCAGCTGCGCCAGTTTGTCGCTACCGCTTACCTGGCCACCGGGCTGGATACCCGCGGCCTTGAGCCTGGCATCCAGGCTGGAGCCACTCTCTTCCGAGGCCAGCTCCTCCGCCGCCTCCAGTTCTGCGGCGCGCTGCTGCTGCCGGTCCTTGATGCGGTCGAGACTGTCCAGGGCGGTCTTGACCCTGCTGTTGGCCCCCATATGGCGGGAGGACACCGCCACCTGCGCCTTCTGCACCGATTCCGTAGCCTTGATCTGGTCGATCTGCTGCTCCATGCGGCGCACATTGGTCTTGGCCTTGGCAATATTGGCTTTCAGTGAGCGCTCGGAGTTGAGGAAACCCTCCAACAGGCTTTTTTCCGTTTCCAGCTGGGTCTCCAGTTCGGTGACCCGCTCGGCACACTCCAGGGCCAGGTTGTTGTCGCCCTTCTCGCTGGCGCTGATGGCGTGCGCACTGTAGGTATCGATGTCCGTCTGCAGCGACTTCACTTTGTTCTCGACCAGCTTGCGCTTGGCCATAATCTTGGTCAGATTCTCGTCACAGGCTTTCAATTCGCTTTTCGCCTCGCGCAGTTCCTGGTCCAGGATACGAATGGACTGGCTGTCCGCCACTGCTTCCGCCCCTTCGTTGACGGCACCCTTCAGAGCGGTCCAGATTTTACTCAGGCTCATGCCACACCCTCCATTTCAAAATGATCCGCGTACAAGTCGAGAAAATCCCCCACATTGGAAAACAGGGTCTCTATCTCCTCGATCACCACCTGGTCCCGGCTGGAAACGGACAGAGCACCGAAGGCAACGTAATACTTCTCGCCGCCGATATTCCTGATGGCGATGGCCGTCAGGGGCACCAGCTGGTGCGTCTGCAAGACCATCTCATTGAGTGCCGCCACATCCTCCACCTGATCGACGGCAAACAGGATGCTCTCCACCACTATCTGCTGTTCGCCCACATAGATGAAGGCATCGATGCCCTCATCGTTGGAGATGCTGAGGCAGTCCCCCTCGGGCTCCACCACCCAGCCAGGATGGTTTTCCGCCAACTGGCGCAGATTGTCATTGTTCCAGGTCATTTAAACTCCCTCACTGTGGAATATTGGTCACAATATATCGCATCGAAAAAATGCCGGTCAATAACTTATTTCAAATTTATGTTGCAAATAATACACATAAAGATAGTATTTTCCCCATTTGCAGCATCAGTCGTAATGGAGTAGCGCCTATGGACCACAAGCAAAGCCTCGACAACCGACAGGCACTGGCTCCATACAAACAGGCCATAGCGCGCTATGTGCGTGCCTCTATGGCCCTGCGGGGTATGCGCTATGGGGATCTGGCCCTGGCCCTGGCCGGGAAAGGCATCGCAATCACGACGGAAAACCTGCGCAGCAAAGTGAGCAAGTGCATGTTTTCGGCGGATCTGCTGGCGGCCATCATCGATACCCTATCGGTGGAGGACAGTGCCATGGCGGAAATCCTCAAACAGGCGCGGGAACTACAGGACCGGGAGCGCAGCCCCGGATCAACGGGAAGTTAGCGCCTGCTCACGCAAGATGCAATGACCACAGTGAACCCCCTCACCGACTGGCCTCAGAGCCCCGGGTGACGGCGCAGCACCCGGGCGAACCAGCCGCCCCGCAGGGCGCGGGGATTACTGCTTTGGGACTCGCGGTGGCAGACACCGCGGTGGTGGCGGTAACCCGCCGGCAGATAGGCGTCCAGGTGCCCGCCCACCGAGTGGACATAGTTGCGCAGCAGATTGGTCCAGATCTCCAGGATCTTGCTGCGCATTCCCGCCGGCCCCTCCATAGCCATAAATGCCTGGTGGGAATAGCGTTCAAAGGCGGCTGTTTCCACGAAGTACAGGCCGTTGGGCAGGCGCCCCAGTGTCCAGGAGCGCCGGCCGGCGAGGAAGTGGCGGCGATTGATATCCACCGCTATGCGGCCGAACAGGGTGCCGATACCCGGCGCGCCGACCACACTGCCGCTGTGTGCCGCGGCTTCCAGCAGCTCGTACCACTGCCGCTCCAGGGTGGTGGCGACGAAGTTGTAGCGTTTTTTGTCCATCGCCACCCAGTCGTCGCGCAGGTTGCCGACGAATTCATTCAGGGTGAACTTCACCGTCCGCTTGCCGTTAAAGCGACAGTTGGAAAATTCAGCCCGCGCCAGGTTGCCCGGGGAAAAAACTGCGGGAAACCGCCTGAAGAGACGGTCGCAGGCGGTGTTGAGATCGAACCCGGCCGGCGGGCGGAAAAATGCGATGTGGGTGTTGATATGATAGGGCCCGACCCCGTCCCGGCCCGGCTGCTGTTCGCGGAAACTACAGCGGTTGATGCCCGGAATCGGCCACAGCACCGTCTCAGCGTCATCCACCTCCTCCAGGATTTCTTCCCCCTGCGGCCACAGCAGGTCTTCGGTTTCCAGGGCGGCGGGCGGAAAGCCCGCGTGGGCCTGCGCCGGCCCTGTGTGGGCTGCGCAATTGGCACAAATACTGGACTCGGACATGGTTGTTTCCTCAATCTGATCGACCCGACCGGCCGGGGCCGGCGGACACCCTATTTGGTGGTCGCGCCGCATCCCCGACAGGTCAAAACCCGATGGCCCGGCTGACCTCGGGGGCAGCCGCCGGCCGGCAAAGTGCGGCCAGGTAGTGTTGAATACGGGCGATGGCAGCGGGGCTATTGGCCAGGCCGCCGTGATCCACACTGCGCAGATCCTCGCGCACCAGGGACGAAGTGCGGCTGGCGGCGGCACTGCCGGAAAACACCGGCACTGTGCCGTCACCGCGGTTGGCGACCGCCGAACCGTGACGGCGCAAATTGCCGCTGCGATCGATGCGAAAATGGGTTTCGGTGGGCAGCTGGCTGGAGTACAAAACCACGGACTGGGCCGGCACATAGCTGCCCAGCCCCCGGTCCAGACCGTCGCGCATACGCAGCAGGGCCGGGTCCCCGTCGATACCCGTGACACGATTGCGATACACCCGCGCCGGATCTGCCGCGTTGGTGAGACCGGCCCTGCGGTGGTCGAACTGCAGCCAGCCGGGGTTGGCACTGCAAAATGCCCGCGTCGGCAGCAGCTCGTAGGCCGAGGGAATACGGCGCGCCAGGCTCGCCAGGGCGCGGCCGGCGAAGGCCCCCACCGCACCCTCGGTGGTTTCGTCCAGCTGGATATCCGACAGCAGTTCACTGCTGTCGGCCTCCACCAGTGACTGGCGCAGTACCCGATAGGCCTTGGAAGCACCGTGCACAGGGCTGCCCAGCAGGATCAGGCGGGCGACCACATCGCTGCCGGGCCGCCCGCCGATGCGGGAGAAACGGCAGAAGAGCCTCGACACCAGTCCCCCCATGCTGTGCGCCACCAGCACCACCCGCCGCGCCCCTGTCTCGCGCAAAGCCCGCTCCACCACCAGGCGCAGCCGGCGGGCCGAGTCGATATTGGACTGGCGCCAGTCATAGCCGGCGCAATAGAGTTTTACCCTGCCGCCACAGGTGGCGGCGAACCGGGGGCCCGACAGTGCGGTCACCAGGTTGCCGTAACCCCGGTCCCATACCAGGTTGCCGCCATTGACCACCCCGCGGTGACGCAGCAGCCGCTCCACCGCCGGTTTCGCCCTGGGGTTAGGCCTGGCCGCATTGCGCATATCCCGCAGTTGCAGCAGGCCGCGGCCATTGTCGAAGGTCCACCCTTCATCCGGATCCCAAATAGAGCGACCGGTGCTGTTCACCAGCCTTGTGCCGAGTATCCCCGGCACTATGATCACAGGCGTGGTCATCCCTGTATCTCCTCATGGTTAACCCATCCGTCGGCCGCGGATAGGTGGAATATTGCGTCACCCTTGACTCTGGCTCCGGTGGAATAACGCCGCTGCGCCCGGCGCACCCCCGCGCCGGGATAGGGCACCTCCACCAGGTCCAGCAACAGTTCGCCCCTGTCCCCGGCGCTGTGCAGGGATGTGATCAGGCCCGCGTAGTGGATGCCCTCGGCAGGGCGCCGGCGCAACAGCACATCGCCGGCCCGCGGCAGGCCGCTGCGCGGCAGCAGCCGCGGGCGCTGCGCATCCGCGTGGGCTTCACTCTGATCGTCGCTGCGCCGCAGTTGTCGCAGAATCAGTTCGGCTACATCCAGCAGCAGACTCTCTGAATCGATCTGGGGGTGGCGTTCGGGTATCTGTTGCCAGGCGCTGAGCAGCTGCCCATGGCTCCCCGACCCCTGGCCCGACCCGGGTGCCGCTTCCAGCAGGTCACTGACTTCCCTCTGCCAGCCCGGGTCCACCGAGGCCTCGGGCGAAGCCTGTTCAGAGCCGTCCGCGCGGCGCCGCTGCTCCGCGGCAGCCACCGCCGCCGCCACATCGAGCCGGCCAAAACCGAGGCGGTGGATTTCCGCCGGGCCAGTCAGCTGATCGCCCTCCGGCCGCGCCAGAGAGGCAAACAACAGGGCCCGGGTCTCGGTGATCGGGAGGGGTCGCGCGGCGGCCTCGAACATCAGGGCAATAGTGCCGGCCACATGGGGCGCTGCCATACTGGTGCCGCTCTTGCGGGTGTTGCGCAGGCCGGGCGCCTCCCCCGGCGGAGTCGATTGCGCAGCCAGAATACCCACGCCGGGAGCGGTGACCTCCGGCTTGGGGCGTCCGTCGCGGGTGGGCCCGGCGCTTGAAAAATGGCCCATGGGGCGGGATTCCCGGTGGGCATCGAAGGCCCCCACGGTAATGGAGTAGAGCCCGTTGCAGAGTGTGCCGGTGGTGTGGGTGCCGGTGCGGTCGTCGGCGAGAAAACGCGGTCGCGGGCCCTTTTCCCGCTCTATCCAGGCGTGGAAGCGCCCGTCGGTCACAGCGTCACCCACCAGCCGGATCTTCCAGTGGCCCCCGGGGGCGAAGCGGTGGATAAACAAATCGATATGCCGGTCGCCGTTGGCCCGGGACCGCGCCCGGTGGTAGACGCGCCCGACACGGCTGCCCTCCAGCTCCAGGGAGGCCTCCCGGCCCGGCAGCACCCGCGCCAGCAACCTGTCCCCGGGGGCATAGATTTCGGCGCTGAAACTGTCACCCGCAGCGTAGTAAATCTCCACCTCGCTGCTGGAGTGGTCGTGGTGCGGCACCTGAAAGTCCAGCCAGTGTTCTCCGTCCTGGCTCAGGCGCGCGGAGGCGTGTGCCCGCGCGGCGAAGTAGTTGCCCGCACTGTTGACGATGGCCCGGCCATCCCTCATCCACACGGCCCGGTCGATACCCCGCTCCACCAGGGTGCTGCCGTCGTGGGGTCCACCGTGGGCACCGACACTCATGTTAATCACAAAGGGGCGATCCCCGGCCAGGGTCTGAACGAAGTCGATGGCCTCCAGCAGCGAGGCGGAATCACCCAGGTTTTGTGTGCCCAGTACGTCCGCTGTGCGCGATAAATGCACGAATACCAGCTCCGCCTCCGGCGCCACCCCGCCGGGTCCGCCGCCGCGGCCGTTGCCGGCGGCGATATCGAGCACATGGGTACCGTGGCTGCCGCGCCAGCGCCCGCCGCGACCGCGGGAGTCGGCATCGCCGGGGTGATAGTCCAGCTGTGCGAAGGGGTCTTCGCCGTTCAGGGCCTCGTCGATGGCCTGGCGGGAGAAAATACGCCCATAGCCCCAGCGGTTTGCCGGCGCCCCGGGGCTGGCTGAAGCACTGGCGGCGGGGCGGTGACGCTGATCCCACAGGGCGAGCAGGCGCGTTTGCCCCGACTCGTCGCGAAACGCCGGGGAAGTAAAATCCACCCCCCAGTCCAGTACACCGACAACCACCCCCCGGCCGCCGTAAGTCAGTCCTTCGGGGCGGCGCAGATCGCCGCCGCCGGCTGGCTCCTGCGTGTCCTCTTGCGGCCAGTCCGGGGGCCGCTGCTCGATCACCGGGCGGGATATCTCGGCCCAGCTCACCTCCGGCAGGGCCAGCAGGGCTTCGAGCCCTTCCCGCTTCACCCGCAGAGTGGCGATGTCGCCAAAGCGGCTGACGATACGGGCGCGACCGAGAAACCCGGCCGGCAGCTCCCAGTTCTCCGCCAGTTGCGCCACCAACGCCAACTCGCCTTCACCGCTGTCGGCGATGGCTTCGGCAAGCGCTGGGTCCCGGTCGGCGGCCCCTGTCATGGGTTCGCTCACTTACTTTGCCTTGGCCTTTTCAGACCTGGCACATTCCTCCCGCAGCTTCTGTAGCGCCGTTTCCAGTTGTTCGACGCGGCTCTCGAGCTCGGCGTCGCTGTCCGGGGCCTCCGGCACCAGATTGATCAGGCGCTCCCGCACTCCTTCCCGCGGTGCCTTGCGCAACAACTGAAAGTCGATGGCCGCCACCCAGTTGAGGGCCGCGGAGTACATCTGGCTGTCCAGCTTGTCCTTACCCTCGCCGCGAATCCGCGCCATGGCCACGCCCACCAGCCGCGCGTCTGCGTCCACCGCCCGCGCCGCGACCCTCACCACTTCGCCCGGCACCGGCAGGTCGGCGAGTTCAGTCTCCGCCGTTGCGATGGCGCTGGAAAGTTGTTTCAGTTTTTCCAGTGCCGCGCCCTCCAGGGTGGCGCCGACAACATCTTCCGGACTCTCCTCCGCCTGCTGGGAAATCTCCAGCGCCTTGGCCGGATTCAATACGCTGACGGCGGCCGCTATAGCGCGCAAAGTCCGCGACTGCAGGCGGCTCGGCTCGACGAGCCCCAGTTTCGATCGGGACAACCCCAGTGGCAGACGCAACCTGGCCCCGCGGTGGGCGGCCTCGCACCCATTTGTGTCCGAATCCACATTCAGTGGAATATTGATTTTCATAACCGAATTTCCCTGTTGAAAAGTGCACGGCCATTCACCCGGCCAGCAACAACCGGGTGCGCCGTTCCCGCGCTGTTAAGCCGGGCTTTTAGCTGCCTTTTACCAGCCCACCGAGCAATTGCCGGTTGTTCAGCAACAGCGCTATGCCACCCATCAGCGCCGGATTGCCAAGGGCGCCGCTCAAGTCGCCGAACATGCCGGACTTGACCGCACCCTGGAACAGCTGCACCAGATCGATATCCAGGCCGTTGTCGGCGGCGGAGATACTGCGGGCAATTTCCAGTGCTCCGTCGAGCTTTTGCTGCCGGTGCAACTGCCCCAACCGCTTGTTTTGAACCCGGTTGACTCTGGCATTGGCAAGGGAGCGCTTGCGGTTTTGCAGCGAGCGTCTCCGGTTCTGATAGATCAGTTTGTCCTGGTGGCGGTTCTTGCGCTTGAGGGCGACAAGGTCCCGCTTGACGCGCGGATCCGTGCGGTAGCCTTTCTTGCGCGAGCGACGGCGGCGGCGGCGACGGCGACGCTCGGAAAAATCGTCGTCTTCATCGTCGTCGAAATCCTCGTCATCATCTTCCATCAATGCCTCGAAGATATCGTCCAGCTCTTCCTCCTCATCCATCTCGTAGTCGAATGATTCCGGATACAGATCCGATACTTCGGCGTCCGCCTCCAGCGCGCTGTCAAGCAGTTCCTGATTCATAATGTTTCCTCTAAAAAATTGGGGAGCCATGACGCAGCAAGCTCCGGATTCCAAGTGCAAAAGCCTGTTGCCAACCAGGGCCAGTTCGCATTAACTGAGTTGGCCCTAGCGCCCGGCGTGAGCGAGGCGCAGCTGCCTCGCCTTGTTGGCACCCACCCGCTTTACAGCCGGCGCCACCAATTCCCGAAACAACCGCCGGTCCGGCTGGTAACAACCCGCCTCGCCGTGGCCGTCGCAAAATTCACAGTCTGGATCGGCACCCCAACAGTCCGCACAGGCACCCAGGGCGGCGGCGAGGTTGTCGTTGACGTTGCGCAAATCCGCCAGTTCCCGCTGCAGGTCCTCGTCGTCGGGCGGGGACTCGATCAAATAGCCGGGCTCCTCGTCTTCCTCTGCGTTCGCCAGAATCTCCAGCCAGCTGTCCGCCAACCGCCGGTTGCCCGGAGACAGGTTGAGCAGGCCGAGCAGTTTGTCGATCACACCCCTGCCCTGGGGCGTAGCGACTATGTCCGACAGTGCCTGGCGGCGGTTCTGATCCAGCAGTCCGATCAGGGCGGCCATGTCTATTGGGGCCGGCTGCGGGTCCGCGGCAGTGGGGTCTGGTGCGGTTGAATACTGCATAGTGTCTGTTGCTCCTGTCATTGCGCGGTTAATGGCCGGTCTCGGCCGCCTGCCTCTGTGCCGCCTGGTAGACTTCCCGAATCAACAATTGCGTCCTCTGTGCCGGATCGGCGAGATCGCAGCGCGGTTCTCCAGTGTCATCCAGGAAAAAGGACTGGTCGGCGGCGGGCAGATCGCCAGCCGCCACCTCGCCCGCCAGCTCGGCAATGGCGCTGGCGAACGCAATCGCGGGTACCCGGCTGGCGCCCAGCGAGACGTGATTGCGCCCCATCAACAAGCCCAGCAGGGACAGCTGGGTTTCCGGGCGCGACAGCAGAAGCAGCAGTTGTTGCAGCGCTTGCTGCGCTCCCGCTGGCTGGGCAGCTGCGGTGGGCGGCGCGGGCGCGGCACCAAAAGGGCCGGGACCGCCCAGCAGCTGTGGGGACATCTGCCCCGGGGGCGGACTGTGGGGTGTCCGGGTCTGCGGCGCCGGCGCATGCCGGGGTACTTGTTGTAACGGCGGCGCTGGTGTCCGGGGTACCTGTGTCGGGGGCGCCTGTGTCGGGGCCTGGCGAGCCGCCCCACCCCTGGGGGTGGTCAGGGCGCCGGCCGCTCCACCGAGAACCGCACCCGCCACAATGCCGGGAACGCCGCCAACAGCGCCGGCCAATCCACCCTGAACGGCACCGGACAATGCGCGCACAGCGTAGGGCGCGGCCTGGCGGCCAAACCGCTGCAGGCTGCGCATAAAGTCCTCCACGTCCTCCGGCGCTGCGCCCGGGAACAACTCGGCCAGCTGCTGCTCCAGCTCGCGGTCACTGACAATCTTTCTGTCCCGCCCCATGGCGCGCCGAGTGGCCGGATAATCCGTCTCCATCCAGCGCCATTGCCCTGCAGTCGACATGGCCATGCTCCCTACCAAGTAATTGCGGGACAATTTACTCCCGGCGCAACACAGTGAAGTCGCAATGCAGTTTCGGCACCGCTGCAGTTTCGCCCCGCTGGCGTCACAAATATGTCCCGGTCATTCGCCGGCCGGCCCTGGGCGGGACACTCGCGGGAAATGGGAAAACAAGGGGATAAAGGGGGCTGTGGAGTGAGGGGTAAGCTAATTAGCCCGGTGCAAATCCTTGAAAAACAATTGATTGCAGATAAATGGGCAGATTTTCAAGGGCGGCGACCCAATCGCCGGGGGATCGTCTAGCAGGCTGTTGAAATTCGAAGAATTTCGATGCCTGCTACCGGAATATGGATGTTCCGGCAAAATCGGCGACGCCTAAGTCGTTGATTTTGGGAGAAAAGTGAAAATCACATTTTTCGCTTTTCGTGTGTTGAAAAAGGCAAGATGCCTTTTTCAACAACCTGCTAGTGAACTGCCGGGACTAATAAAGGCAGCTGTCGCGAACAGGGATATTCAGGCCGTACATCAAGCCTGTCACCGCTTGATTTGTCCTGGAGGTTTTGCGGATATGCGCCGCAAACATGGGCAGGAAAAGGCAAGGAAGGCTTTTTCAGCAAACGGTTAAAAAGCCCTAGCCAACTGAGCGGGCATCACTGCGCAAAATTTCCCGGTACAGGTCTTCAATCACCGGGACCGGGGTGAGGCCCAGCTCCTGGTTGAGCCTTCTGCGGCACTCGGTGTACTGCCGGATAGCCCGGGAGCGCATATTGCAGCGCAAATAACACAGCATCACTTCGTAGTGTATGTGTTCGTCCAGCTCATCCAGTTCCAGTATCGCCCGGGCATAGTCGAGCGCGCTGCGCCAGCGCCCATCCCGCTTGTGCCACTGGTACAGGGACTCCATGCAGTTGCGGTATCTCTGCCTTAGCTGCTCCCGGATTCCCTCGGCCCAGGGGGCGTAGACATAGGGCAGAAAATCCCTGTTGCAGTGGTGCAACAGCCAGCCCTGCTCCGGTTCGTCCGGCAGCGGCTGGCCGTCGCGGAGCCGCCGGTCCATCTCCAGCAGCGGATGCATGTCCAGGCGTACCGGAACTTCCTCGGTCAGGCCGAACTCGTTTTTGCCGTTCACTGTATATGGGGACAGGTCGAACAGGTGTTTATCGAAGTACTGCTTTACCCGCCAGATTTCGGTCCTCAGACGCCGCCGGGTCAGGCTCGGCTGGATCTGTGGCCAGAATAGCGACGCCAGGCGCTCGCGCGGGAAGACAACCCCCCGGTTGTACACCAGGTAGACCAACAGCTGGAAAGATCTGCGGGTGGTAAATGGCGGCAATTCGCGCAGGCGGTAAATCACCCCTCCGCTGCCCTGGGTACTGATCAGCGCGACGTGCG
Organism: Microbulbifer discodermiae; assembly: GCF_040742695.1. NCBI lineage: Bacteria > Pseudomonadati > Pseudomonadota > Gammaproteobacteria > Cellvibrionales > Microbulbiferaceae > Microbulbifer > Microbulbifer discodermiae. The sequence continues at coordinate 59,341 of NZ_JBFLAB010000023.1, forward strand.
CATCGCTTTTCAATGCGGAATCTCCACTGCTAAATGGCGCATCGGGCCGGCAACTCCGCCAGTGCCCTGACTGATACGCAAAGCCCACCGCCAGCCTGCGGCGGGATCAATGACAGTTGTCGTTTATAATTCTTGCTTTAAAGGCCGGCCACCTTAGCGCCTTCGCCACCCAGCGTCGATTACAGGCCGGCACAGCCTATTACACCCGGTCACAGGGACAGACACAGGCCCTGTAAATACGCGCCTTCCAGGGTCTGTTCGGCCATTCTGGAACTCCGGTCACGGAAATCCTGCCGGCCCGCGGGGCGCCGGGATTGTTGCACTATGCTTTATCCCGTAACATGCCCGACCCTGTGCCCTGAGTTTGATCACATACGATGCCGACCATTTGCGCGCGCCTGCTAGCCCTGCTGTTCTGCTGTACTTCCGGTCTCGCCGCGGCGCAGAGCTACGAAAACCTCTACAGCAAATACCGCGGCAGCCTGTATCAGGTCCGCCTGATCGAAAAAGCCTCTAATTCCAAGGCCGGCCTGGGCTCCGGCTTCCAGATTTCCCCCGACGGTCTCATCGCCACCAATTACCATGTGGTCGCGGGAACCGTGAACGACCCAGAAAAGTACCGGCTGGAATACCTCAGCACTGACGGCACCCTGGGCGCCCTGACGCTGCTGGATATAGATGTGGTCAACGACCTGGCCCTGCTGCGTATGGACAAGCCGGGCGCCAAGCACCTGGGCCTGGCGCAGAAAACCCCGCAAAAGGGCGAGACCATTTTCGCCCTTGGCAACCCGCTGGACCTGGGGATGACCCTGATTCCCGGCACCTACAACGGTATCGCCGGTGGCAGCTTTTACGACCGTATTCATTTCTCCGGGTCCATCAATCCCGGCATGAGCGGCGGTCCGGCGATCAATTCCGGGGGCCAGGTGGTGGGTATCAACGTGGCCACCGCGGGCAATCAGCTGAGTTTCCTGGTACCGGTGGAAAAGCTGGCCAGACTGGCGAAACACTACGGCCGGGAAGGTAATGAACTGGACCTGCACACCGTCACCCGTCAGCAGTTGCTGAAAAACCAGCAGGACATCATCGACCGGATTCTGGGCGCCAAATGGCAGTTGCTGCCCCTGGGTGACGCCATGGTGGTGGGCGAGATAGTCCCGCCCATCCACTGCTGGGGCAACACCCAGGAAGATGACGAAAGCACCATCAAGCGCATCGACAAAGGCTGCACCGGCAAGGATGTGATTTTCCTCTCTGAGGACTTCAACACCGGCCGGGTGGAATACGAGTTTTTCTGGCTGCAGGCAGATGACCTGAACCCGGCGCGCTTCTATGCGGATTACGAGCAGCAGATGAGCAGTTTCGCACCGGGCAACGATGCGGGCGAGGAGGATGTGACCAATTTTAACTGTCGCCAGCTATTCACCTCCCAGCCCCGCGGTGAGAACGGCGATAGCGATGCCGATCCTATTATCGCCCGCACCAGCTACTGTGTGCGCCGCTACAAGCAGTTCCCGGATTTGTTCGACGTCTTCTACCTGAGCCTCAGTGTCGACCAGAAAGACCGCGCGCTGGTCAGTCACTTTACCCTGTCCGGCTTTACCCAGGAGTCCGCCGCAGCGTTTAGTGAGAAATTTACGAGCGAAATCCAATGGCACTGATCATCGAAGAATTGAACCGCGCCAACCGGGTGCGGGCCCGTTATCGCATGGAGGGGGATCGTTTCACCCTCGGCCGCGGCTACCAGAACGATGCCATTATCGAGGACCTGCACGCGGATACCGCCCACGTGGAAATTTTGCGCGATGAAAACGGCCGCTATCACCTGCGGGACCTGGATAGCGTCAACGGTATACAGCTGCTGCGCAACAGCCGCGGCCGCCCGGTCAGCTATCACCAGATAGAAAACGAGCGGGTGATCGAGTCCGGTGACGAGATTCAAGTGGGCAAGACCCATCTGCGTCTGATCGACAGCAACACCCCCCTGCCGCCGGCGGTGCCGGTGCACTCGCTGGAAAATATTCTGCACCAGCTGTCCAACCCCATGGTTGCCATCGCCCTTCTGCTGGCGATGGGCGGCTCCGCCCTGCTGTTGAGCTACCTGGGATACGCGCGCGCCTACGAGTGGACCCTGGCCCTCAACCTGGTGGCCGGCACCCTGCTGGGCATTCTGTTGTACGCTGCCGCCTGGGCATTTATCGGTCGCGTGGTGCGCCACGATTCGCAGTTCTTTACCCACCTCACCATCGCCGCGCTGGGCGCACTCCTCTACACCCTGTGGGAGTGGTTCGGCAGCCTGCTGGATTACAACTACGCATTGGGCCGGCTGGCGCTGCCACTGCTGAATTTTGCCGTACTGGCGGTATTACTGCCCACCATGCTGTGGTGCGCCTGCTACCTGGCCACCAATATATCGCCCCGCTGGCGCCTGGGTGTGGCCCTGGTACTGCCGCTGGGATTTCTCGGCCTGGGCCTGTCCGAGCAGATCACCAGCCTGAGCAAGTTCCACCGTGTGCCGCAGATTTCCACCGAAATCAAATATAAGTCGCTGCTCTGGCGCAAGCCGGAGCCGCTGCAGCCGTTTATCGCCGGGACCCGGACACTGTTCGATATCCCCGTTGAAGAACGGGAGCAGGAGCCGCCTTCCGATCAAAGTGACGAGGCGGAAGCTGGGACAGGCGACAGCGCCCGCCGGGCAGCGCCAAACCACGTCGCCGGGGCGGCACCATGAGCAGCCCTTTCTGGAGCCCCGCACTGGCGCAACTGGAGCCCTATGTCCCCGGGGAACAACCGCGTGCCCAGCGGCTGATCAAACTCAACACCAATGAAAATCCCTATCCGCCATCGCCGCAGGCGCTGGCGGCACTGAGTGATCCGGCACTGCACCGGGCGCTGCGCCGCTACCCGGATCCGGAGTCGAGCGAATTGTGCAGCGTCATCGCCGCGCAGCACAATGTAGCAACGAACCAGGTGTTCGTCGGCAACGGTTCCGACGAGGTGCTGGCACACACTTTCTACAGTTTTTTTCGCCGCGACCAGGCACTGCTGTTCCCGGATATTACCTACAGCTTCTACCCGGTTTACTGCCAGCTCTACGACATCGATTTTCGCACCCCGGCATTGCGGGCGGATTTCTCCATCTCAGTACAGGATTACGCCGGCGAAGCGGCGGGTGTGATACTGCCAAACCCCAATGCCCCCACCGGTCGCCAACTGCCACTGGAAGACATAGAGCAACTGCTGCGGCTGCAGCCGGAAAGGGTGGTGGCGGTCGATGAAGCCTACATCGATTTCGGTGGTGACAGCGCCGTGTGCCTGGTCGACCGCCATCCCAACCTGCTGGTAATCCGCACCCTGTCCAAATCCCACGCCTTGGCGGGATTGCGGCTGGGCTATGCTGTGGGGCAGGCGCACCTGATCGAAGGGCTGCAGAGAACCAAGAACAGTTTCAACTCCTATCCGGTGGACGGTGTGGCCCAGCGGGTCGGCGCCGCGGCCATCGCGGACCACCGCTGGCTGGAGGAGAATTGCGCAAAAGTGATCGCCACCCGGGACAGTGTCACCGAAGCCCTGACCGCCCTGGATTTCGAGGTGGTGCCCTCTAAAGCGAATTTTGTCCTGGCGCGACCGGGTACCATGGAGGCCGGGCAGCTGTACACCGAATTGCGCCGGCGCGGTATTCTGGTTCGGTACTTCAATCGGGCGCGAATCAACCAATACCTGCGCATCTCCATCGGCACAGACACTGAGATGGCGCAGCTGCTGGAGGCGTGCAGGGAAATTATCGCCACACACCAGAATTCAACGGTGCGCTGAAACCGGCGGGCGCGCTCTTGGTCCACTCAGAGGTCAGCAGTGGGGGAGTTAATGTTCAGCAGATTGCCGAAAGTATTTTGGCTGGCTTTCGCAACCCTGTGTGCCGCGGCCCGGGCCGCAGATAACCCCTGGCAGGAGATAGAGGATCCCAGCGCCCAGCCCCCCGCCAGTATCGGCACCTATACCAACGGCTGCCTGGCGGGTGCCCAGCCGATGCCCATGCGGGGCGAGGGTTTCCAACTGGTGCGCACCGGCCGCCATCGCTATTTTGCCCATCCGCAGACAGTGGCATTCCTGCAGCAGTTTTCCCGCGCCGTGGCGCGGCGCGGCCTGGGGCGGCTGCAGATTGGCGATATCTCCATGGCCCGCGGCGGTCCCTTCTCTTCCGGCCACCGCAGTCACCAGATGGGGCTCGACGTCGATATCTGGTATTCACAGGACTGGCGCGCCAAACAGCGTCCCCTGAGTCGGTGGGAGCGCGACAATATCTCCGCCATTCCCCTGGCGGACGAAAAGCAGCACGCGCTGATCGAGGAAAACTGGGACCCCCGGGTACCGCAGATACTGCGCCTGGCAGCCGGGGACGAGCGTGTGGAGCGCATCTTTGTGCACCCGGCCATCAAGCGCAAAATGTGCGACCTGGCCGGGGATGACAATGACTGGCTGCGCAAGGTGCGCCCCTGGTGGGGACACAACTACCATTTCCATGTGCGCCTAGCCTGCCCACCGGGCGACAATAGCTGCAAGCCCCAGCGACCGGTGCGCGACGCAGCCTGTGGCAAGGATCTGGACTGGTGGTTTAGCGACGAAGCCCTCGCTATTCTGCGCGGTGAGGTGCCACTCGGGGAGCCGCAGCGCAAACCGGAATTGCCCGCGCAATGCACCCGTGTACTGGAGGCGCGCTGAAGTTCACCGCGTCGGAAAGACAAGGACAAAAACGGCATGATCAATACCCTGCTTATTTGCGGCGGCGGTGGCAGCGAGCACGAGGTGTCACTGCGCACAGCGGACTTTATCCAGCGCCAGTTGGAGGAAGTCGCGGATATCGCAGTGACTCGTGCAGAAATGAGCGCCAATGGCCAGCTAATGGATGCGGACGGCAATGTCTGCCAACTGGGGCCGGACCGCTCCCTGCACAGAGAGCCGGGCCACAACTGGCCGGTGCACTATGTGATCCCAGCCATTCACGGCTATCCCGGCGAGACCGGCGACCTGCAATCGGAACTGGATATTCTCGGCATCCCCTATTTTGGTTGCGGGCCGGAGGCCAGCAAATTCTGCTTCAACAAGGTGAGCACCAAGCTGTGGCTGCGGGCACTGGGTATCGACAATACGCCTTACCAGTTCCTGTTCGCCAATGAGCCGGAGGAGTTCGCCAAGGCCGGCATGGCCCTGCGGGAGTGGGGCGCGGTATTCGTCAAAGCGTCCAACCAGGGCTCTTCCGTAGGCTGCTACCGGGCCGCCGACGCCGATGCATTGCAACACGCCGTGGAACAGGCCTTCCAGCTGTCACCCTATGTATTGGTGGAGAAGTGCCTGACCGGGCGGGAACTGGAAGTGGCCACCTACGACTATGACGGCGAACTGATTATCACCCCACCCGGCGAGGTCCGCGCACCCGCGGATACCTTCTACAACTACGAGGAAAAATACGGGGAACACAGCCGCGCCTCCACCTTTGTGGAGGCCGAGGGACTCAGCGACGCCCAGTTGGGCTGGGTGCGGGAAGCGTCCCGACGCGCCTTCCTCGGCCTGCACCTGAAAGATCTGTCGCGGATTGACTTCTTCCTCACCGACGAGGGGGATATCTACCTCAATGAAGTGAACACCTTTCCGGGCATGACACCTATTTCCATGTTCCCGAAAATGCTGGCCAATATGGGCCACTCTTTTTCCCACTATTTGGCCAGCCTGATTCGCCGGGCCACCGCTTCCGCACACAGCTGAACCCGGTATCGACAATCCCGCGGACATGGGGCGGGCTCCCGCTGGCCCCGTCAGCCGTTGCCGCAGCGCAGCCAGCTATCCTGGCGCAGGCGGGAAAACTGGCCGCGCAGGAATTCCATCTGATCGCCGCGGATCCGATCACTGTTGATCAGCGCCAGGTATTCCGCCGCATTGGGACAGAAGGGCAACGCCAGCAACTCCATCCCTATTTCCTCCAGCAGGCGGCTGCCCTTGTGCTGGTTGCAGCGCCGGCAGGCGGTGACCACGTTTTCCCAGGTGTCGCGACCGCCGCGGGAAACCGGTTGTACATGGTCCCGGGTCAGTTCCACAGCGGAAAACCCGCTGCCGCAGTAGAGACAGGTGTGCGCATCGCGGAAGAAGAGTGCGCGATTGGTCAGAGGCGGACGCCGGCGCGGCTGCGCCATACGCGAACCGTTACAGGCGATGATAGCGGCCAGGTCGAGGTGGGAACGCTCCCCTTCGCGGTTGATGCCGCCGTGCACCCTCAGCACCAGCCCCCCCAGGGACCAGGTCACCAGTTCGCGCACATACAGGCAGGCGGCCTCCTGCCAGTTGAGCCATTCCAATGGCTGCCCGGCCAGGTTCAGGCGCAGGATTTTGGCTTCCATCATCCCGCCGTCCCCTTTTTATACGGGCCCAACCCATTCCCTGGGGGGCGCTGAAAAGCGCGCGGGTTTGCCTCGGGGCACGACAGTGGCAGAGCCCACCAGGGCTCGGGAGGTACCGGGACAGCATGCATGGGCGGCACTGAGATTCTGAAGGCTCAACCCTCCGCAGGTCGCGTGTAATGCGAGTGGTTCGATCTGATTAAAGCGAATAATTGTTTCAGTTTCCATACGCAAGGGCAGTTCCATTGCCGGAATTGTGACAGACACCATGCAGTAAAAAGGTGCCGGGCCGGAGTTGGCGGAAAATTTACTCCGGCGTTTCTTACCAGCAGGGGTGTTCGGGCCACAAATCAAGCGTGCAACGGCTTGATTTCTCGTGGAGGGCTTTTTCAACAACCTGCCAGTAACCATTTGCCAGAGGCGGGGATGGGGCTTAAACAAAAGGCTGACGGTGGGTAGCGGATCTTTCGATGGGGCAAAATAAAAACACCACCCGGGCAATCCGGCCCAAGTGGTGCACTCACAGGATGGTACCCAGATCCTTTGGGCGTGCGGCTCAGTCCCTGTATCCTTCGCCGCAGATTGCAATCCCTTGGGCTTCCCTGCGCTCTAAGTATGGTAGCCGTGGGGAAATCCGCTAGTAAAAAAACCGATTTCTATAAAAGAGATATTCTGCGCGCCATTAGCCCGGGGAGAGGCGAAATGCCACTGCAACTGAAAAGGGGCCGGAATGGATAATGATTAAAACACCACCCGGGCATTCCCGCCCGGGTGGTGCATGCACAGGATGGAGCCCAGATCCTTTGGGCATGCGGCACAATCCATTCGATCCATTGCCGCGGTATTGAAGTCCCTTAAGCGTCCTTGCATTTTTATTATGACCCCGCGCGGAAAAAGCGATAGAGGCAATTGGCTGAATTTCTTGTGAGACATATCTCACATGCCGCAGAGATATCTTACAAGGGGAAGTGGAAAATCGGGGGGCAGTGATATACAAAGACGCCGCAGACGCGGCCAGTCATCACTATAACCACAATTATTATGAGGTCAAGCACCGCCATGAAAAGCCTGCTGAAATACGCGTCGATCCTATTGCTGTTGCTGATCGCTGCGGCAGCGCTGGTGATCGCCCTGTTCCCCGGCGTGAATATCCCCTGGAGGCAGATCACCGGCGGAGCCGAGACCAGTGAAGAGACGGTGTCCACAAATTTGCGCACCATATCGGGCCACAGCGTTACTCTGTTCGCGGATGCAGTGCCCAATGCGCGCTGGCTGGCAGTCACCCGTCGCGGCGATCTCCTGGTGTCACAACCCAAACTGGGCCAGGTCAGCCTGGTCTACGGGGACCGCAACCGGGACGGCCGCGCCGATGGTCAGCGTGTCCTGATCGATGGCCTGCGGCGCCCCCACGGCCTGTTCCTGCACGATGACTGGCTCTATATCGCCGAGAGCGACGCGGTGGGACGCGTACCTTTCGATCACTCCGACGGCCGCCTCTCCGGCAGTTACCAGCGCATCGTCACCGGGCTCGCGGATCAGGGCAATCACTGGACCAAGACTATCGGCATGGGCCCGGACGGCTGGGTCTATCTGAGCAGCGGCTCCACCTGCAACGCCTGTGAGGAAGAAGATCCAAGGCGCGCCACCATCATGCGCTTTCAGCCCGACGGCAGCGAATTTGAAATCTTCGCCACCGGTCTGCGCAACAGTGTCGGCTTCGACTGGTCCCCTCTCAACGGTGCCCTCTATGCCACCGACAACGGCCGCGACTGGCTCGGCGACGACTTTCCCCCCTGCGAGCTGAACCTGGTTCAGCGGGGCGCTTTTTACGGCTGGCCCTACGCCAACGGTGACCGGGTGCCGGACCCGGATTTCGGCGTCGGCGCCGGGCCTGAAATTCAGGCAAAAATCGCTGCATCACAGCCGCCGGTGCACGATTTTGCGGCCCACAATGCGCCTCTGGGCATTTATTTCCTGCGCAGTCAGATGCACACCGGTGACTATCGCAATGCGGCCCTGGTGGCCCTGCACGGCTCCTGGAATCGCAGTGTCAAAGACGGTTACAAGGTGGTATCGCTGCACTGGGGCGACGACGGCAGTATCTCCCAGCGGGACTTCCTGTGGGGTTTTCTCAGCCCGGACCGGCAGCAGGTCTACGGGCGGCCGGTGGCCATCGCCGAGGATGCCGCCGGCAACGTCTATGTCTCCGACGACTACGCCGGTGCCATCTACCGGGTGCAGCGTGGCGCAGCGCAGGGAGGCGCGGATACCGGCTCCGGCCGGCCGCGTTTGCGGGCCCCCAACAAGCCGGTGGCCATCGACAGTGGCGCGGCGGCGCGGGGCAGGGAACTCTACCAACAGTACAATTGCGACCAGTGCCACGCCCAGCAGGTACCGCTGCGCGACCTGTCGGCAAAATACACACTGCAGGAATTGGGGGACTACTTCGACACCCCCACTCCACCGATGCCGAACTACGGTTTCAGCGCACCGCAAAAGCGCGCCCTGGCCCACTATCTGATGTCACTGGAAGTGGCCCAACAAAATAGCGGGGACTAAACTAAAGTGCCAATTGACCCCCCTGCCGCCAGCCGCTAAGGTGGCCGCGCAGCGAAGCAACCGGTGAACGCAGGGCGGATCAATGGCAGCGAAGAAACAGAGTGCGACTTTCGAACAGGCGCTGGAAGAACTGGAGCAACTGGTCGGACGGCTGGAAGCCGGAGACTTGCCACTGGAAGAGGCACTGACGGACTTCGAGCGCGGTGTCAAACTCACCCGCGAATGCCAGCAGAAGCTCGCTGCCGCCGAGCAGAAAGTGCGCCTGTTGATGGAGGAAAACGGCGAAGTGCGCGAGCTGCCGTTCGACACCGACGATACCCGGGAAGACACCTGAATGGCGGCAGCCCAGATGCTGCAGAAACCGCTGGCGGAGTTTTTGCAACTGGTCGGGGAGCGCCAGCAGACGCAGTTGCAGGCGAGTCTGAAAACAGAGGTGGCAGATGCCGAAACACTGTTCAGCGCCATGCGTTACGCGGCGCTGGGGCCCGGCAAACGGCTGCGCCCGGCACTGGTATACGCCTGCGCCGGCACCCTGGGTGGCGCCAATTTCGATCCCGTTGCCTGTGACGCACCCGCCGCCGCCCTGGAGTGCATCCACGCCTACTCCCTGGTTCACGACGACCTGCCGGCAATGGATGACGACGACCTGCGCCGCGGCCGCCCCACCTGTCATGTGGAATTCGATCAGGCCACGGCCATTCTGGCCGGCGACGCCCTGCAGACCCGGGCTTTCGAGTTGCTGCTGCACTGCGATGCCGCCCCGGCGCTGAAACTGCAAATGCTCGCCGAACTGGCGCAGGCCTCCGGCGCACGCGGTATGGTGGCCGGCCAGGCCATCGACCTGGCGGCGGTGAACCGCAGCCTCGACCCGGTGGCGCTGGAACAGATGCACCACCTCAAGACCGGCGCCCTGATCCGCGCCAGCGCCCGTATCGGCGCCCTTCTGGGGGGCGCTGACGAATCGCAGCTGCAGGCGGTCACCGGCTATGCCGAGGCCCTGGGCCTGGCTTTCCAGGTACGGGACGACATTCTCGACGTCACCACCGATACCGCCACCCTCGGCAAGACCCAGGGTGCCGACGCGGCGCGCAACAAACCCACCTATGTCTCACTGCTGGGACTGGACGCTGCCCGCGACAAACTGCAGCAACTGCAGCGGGACGCCCTTGCCGCCCTGGACGACCTGGGGGGCGATGCCACCCTGCTGCGCCAACTGGCGGACTATGTGGTTCAGCGGCGTCACTGAGTAGCGCCGCTGCCGCCCGCATCACCGCCGCCGGGATGCAATATCCCTGTCACGGGCATACAATCCCTTTTCCAGTTGCCACGCTTGTAGTTGTTACGCTCGATGTTCGACGAAATCCCACGTACACGCCCGCATACACCGCTGCTCGACACCATCGACGGGCCGGCGCAGCTGCGCGCCCTGGACGAGCGGCAGCTGCCGGAAGTCGCCAGTCAGCTGCGCGAATACCTGCTCTACTGCGTCGGCCAGACCGGGGGGCATTTCGGCGCGGGTCTCGGCGTGGTGGAACTGACCATCGCCCTGCACTATATCTACGACACCCCCGATGACCGGCTGGTGTGGGATGTGGGCCACCAGACCTACCCCCACAAGATACTTACCGGTCGCCGCGAGCAAATGCTCACTATGCGCCAGCAGGACGGGCTGTCCGGCTTTCCCAAGCGCAGCGAGAGCCCCTACGACACCTTTGGGGTCGGCCACTCCAGCACCTCCATCAGCGCCGCCCTGGGCATGGCGCTGGGTTCGCCGGAGGAGCGCAGGGTGGTAGCGGTGATCGGCGACGGCGCCATGACCGCCGGTATGGCGTTCGAGGCCCTGACCCACGCCGCCCACACCGGCAGGGACATACTGGTGGTGCTGAACGATAACCGCATGTCGATTTCCAAAAATGTGGGGGGGCTGGCCACCTACTTCGCCAAGATCCTCGCCAGTAAAACCTATCTCTCCATGCGCGAGGGAAGCCGCAGGATCCTGTCCACCATTCCTAAAGCCTGGCAGCTGGCGCGGCGCACGGAAGAGCACGTCAAGGGCATGATCACCCCCGGCACCCTGTTCGAGGAACTGGGTTTCAACTATGTGGGCCCCCTGGACGGCCACAACCTGCACGACCTGGTACACACATTGCGCAACCTGCGCACACAGCGCGGCCCCCAGTTACTGCACGTGGTCACCACCAAAGGCAAAGGCTTTGGTCCGGCGGAGGAGGACCCGGTGGGCTACCATGCGCTGAACAAGCTGGAGCCGGAACCCAAGGTAAAGGTGGCAGTGCCCGGTGAGCGCAAGCGGCCCAAGTACCAGGATGTATTCGGCCGCTGGCTGTGCGACATGGCAGAGCAGGACGAGCGCCTGGTGGCCATTACCCCCGCCATGTGCGAGGGCTCCGGCATGGTGGAATTCGCCGAGCGCTTCCCGCAGCGCTATCATGACGTCGCCATCGCCGAACAGCACGCCGTCACCCTGGGCGCCGGCCTCGCCTGCGAGGGCCTGAAACCGGTGGTGGCCATCTACTCCACTTTCCTGCAGCGCGGTTACGACCAGCTGGTGCACGATGTCGCCATCCAGAACCTGGACGTCACCTTCGCCATCGACCGCGCCGGCCTGGTGGGGGAGGACGGCCCCACCCACGCCGGCAGTTTCGATCTCACTTTCATGCGCTGCCTGCCAAATATGGTGATCGCCGCCCCAAGCGACGAAAACGAGTGCCGGCAGTTGCTCTACACCGCCTACCTCCACCCCGGGCCTTCCGCCGTGCGCTACCCCCGCGGGACCGGCACCGGCGCGGAGATACAGCGGCAGATGACCCAGCTGCCCCTGGGCAAGGGCCGGCTGCTGCGCCAGGGCAGTGACGTGGCCATCCTCAGCTTTGGCGCCCTGCTGCAACCCGCCCTGGCGGCGGCGGAAAAACTGGGGGCCACCGTGGCGGACATGCGCTGGGTCAAACCCCTGGATCAGGCGCTGATAGACCAGCTGGCAGCGGAACACCGGTTGCTGGTCACCCTGGAGGAAAACACCATCGCCGGCGGCGCCGGCAGCGCGGTAATGGAATACCTCAATGAACGCGGCACAGTGGCGCCGCTGCTGCAACTGGGGCTGCCCGACACAGCGGTCGGACATGGCAAGCACCCGCAGCTGCTCGCTGGCGTCGGTCTGGACGCCGCCGGTATCGAAGACCGGGTACGCCGCCGTTTGCACCAGCTGGAAAATAAAAACATCCGCGGCCAGGCCGCGGCCTTTTAATCGCGACACAATCCTGGCCGCAGTCAATTTACCCGCTATCGACCCGACGGCTCTTCAGCCTGCCCCCGGCCGATACGCATCGATCATTCCACCGGGAGAAACCCGTGCCCCTATTTGTTAAACAAACTCTTTTTGCCACAGTCCTGCTGGCGGCCGCCCAGGTGGCGGCCATGGAGAACCGGGCCTTCGACCGGGCTTTCGCCGCCCTGCCCAAAAGGGAGAGCGCCGGCGTACAACTCAAGGCGCTGCAGGATCTGCGCTACCGCTGGCTGATGGAGACCTTTCCCGGCTGGGCCACCTACCAGGGCTATCCCGGTGTCAACCACCGCTGGACCGATGCCTCCCCGGAAGCTGTCCAGCGCCGCCGGGAGCAGACCCGCCGCCTGCTGGCCGCCAGCCGCCAGCTGGACGCCGACCAGTTGCCGGCGGCGCAACAGCTGGATTACCAGTTGTTGTACCAGGACCTGCTCACTGAAGTGAAAGGCTTTCAGTTCCCGGACCATCTGATGCCGGTCAGCCATATGGACGGTATCCAGCGCCAGGTTCCCAGCGTCCTCAACAGCATGCCCCGCAACACAGAGGCGGATTACCAGACCATTCTCGCGCGACTGGAAAAACTGCCCCGGCTGATCCGGCAAACCCAGGATTTGATGCGTCGGGGGCTGGAGCAGAAAATCACCCCGCCCCAGATCACCCTGCGGGACCTGCCGGGACAGATTCGCGCCCTGATCCCCGCCGAGCCCGAGGACAGCCCACTGCTGAAAGCATTCGCCAAAATGCCCTCCGGCATGTCCGCCGCCCAGCAGCGCCGGCTCCGGGAGCGCGCCCACAGCCTCTACCGGGAGACCCTGGTGCCCGCCTGGCAGGGGATGGCGGAATTCGTCGAGCGCGAATATATCCCCGGCGCCCGGGTCGGTATCGCCTTCACCGATATGCCCGACGGCCTGCGCTGGTACACCCACAAGGTGCGGCAAAACACCACCACCAGCCTGAGCCCCGAGGAAATCCACCGCATCGGTCTCGGTGAAGTGCGGCGTATCCGCGCCGAGATGGACAGAATCATCGAGAAAACCGGCTTTGACGGCGACTTCGAAGCCTTCACCGACTTCCTACGCCACGACCCCCGCTTCTACCACAGCAGCCGCGAAGACCTGATGCGGGGCTATCGGGATATCGCCAAGCGCATCGACGGCGAACTGCCGGCACTGTTCGGCAGGCTGCCGCGACTGCCCTACGGGGTAAAGCGGATTCCCAGCTATGCGGAAAAATCCCAGACCACCGCCTACTATATGCCCGGTTCCAACAAGGCCGGCCGCGCCGGTGTATTTTTCGCCAACACCTACAACCTGCCCAGCCGCCCCATCTGGGAAATGGAAGCCCTCACGGTGCACGAGGCCATGCCCGGCCACCACCTGCAGATAGCGCTGGCGCAGGAACTGGAAGACGTGCACCCGCTGCGTCGCCTCAGCGGCTACACCGCCTTTGTGGAGGGCTGGGGCCTCTACTCCGAAAGCCTGGGTTATGACCTGGGCCTGTATAAAGATCCCTACAGCGAGTTCGGGGCCCTGACTTACGATATGTGGCGCGCCGTGCGCCTGGTGGTGGACACGGGTATGCATGAGCTGGGCTGGAGCCGCGAGCAGGCCATCGAGTATTTCAAAAATAACAGCGCCAAGCCCCTGCACGACATCACCGTGGAGATAGACCGATATCTGGTCTGGCCCGGACAGGCCCTGGCCTACAAACTGGGTCAATTGAAAATCAGGGAACTGCGCGCGGAGGCCGAACAGGCACTGGGGGAAGGATTTGACATCCGCGACTTCCACGACCAGCTGCTGGGCGCCGGCGCTATACCCCTCAACCTGCTGGAGCCCCGCATGAACCAGTGGATTGAAATCCAGGGCGCGGCGGCCGCGCAGGATCAGTCCACTGCTACAACACCCACAGGGGTATCATCCAGCTAGGGCCTGTTAACACTAATTTTGATAAAATCTGCGTTTATGGAAATCACAAAATCGCAATTCAAAATTATCGAACACCTGCTGCCTTTACAGCGAGGTAACGTCAAAATACCGAATATACAGGTCATAAACGCTGTTTTG